>CAMOLN010000050.1 GCA_946618745.1 uncultured Alphaproteobacteria bacterium
TTTTGGATTCTGAAATACAAAGCAAAGTAGCAGCTTTTGCTGAGGAACGAAAGCAAAATAGCCAGGCTTTGATTGAAAAAGATTCTCAACTTGAAATTTTACGCGGAAATATAGCCAAAGCCACCCGGAGCATCGATTCTATTACTGCTTATATTGATGGAGTGCTCTAATATGTCACAGATAAGTATCACTATCAACTCTCGAGAATATCCGATTGCCTGCGAAGACGGACAGGAATTTCACATTATGCAACTTGCCGACATGCTTGATGAAAAAGCCAAACAATTAGCCGGTGATACGGGACAAATCAATGAAAGTCTTTTATTGGCAATGGTTGGATTGTTGTTAGCCGATGAAATTAGTGAGTTGAAAAAAGGCGCCCCTGTGGTTGAAAATGTTGCTCCGTCTTGTCGTATTAATCCTGATGATATGCTTAAATTAGATGATGAAATTGCCACTGCGGTAAAAAATATCGACAACGAAATAAAAAAGCTTGCCAAACGTTTTAATTCGTTATAACATAAAATATAGAATATGAACTGCGCAATTCGAGCGTTAAAGCAGGTCTTCCGAGCCAACACAATTATAAAGGGAGCCGTCACTGAATAAATCGTGGTTTATTTATATGGTACCCACCTTAATGACCAGCGGTTCGTTTCAAGAATGTATATGCACGGTTGTGTGGTTCTGTTTCTTAAAAAACCTCGTTCATTAAAGCGAGGTTTTTGTTTGTGGGAGCTTAATTTGAAAATAGTTTATTTAGGCGATGTTGTTGCACGTAGCGGCCGGGAAAAGGTTATTCAGACTATTTCCGTAATAAAAAATGATTGGCATTGGGATGCATTGATAGTCAATGTTGATAACGCAGCCCATGGATTCGGTTGCACTCCCAAAATTGCACGTCAATTTTTTGAAGCCAGAGCCAGTGCCTTGGTTACCGGCGATCACGTGTGGGATCAAAAAGATTTCACTGCTTATTTGAATGAAAGCAATCGCATAGTTCGTCCGCTTAACTATTCTGATAATTTAGCCGGAGTAGGGGCAAGGGTTATTCCCTTAGATAATGGTCAAAAATTGTTGATAGCAGAAGTTGTCGGCAGAGTTTTTATGGCCGAAGTTGCTTCTCCGCTTGAAAAACTCGAACAGCTTTTAACGCAATATAAACTTACAGATAATGTTGATGCCATTTTTGTTGACATTCATGCCGAAGCAACAGCTGAAAAGCAAGCTCTGGCTCATTATTTTGATGGTAAAATTTCGGCAATTATAGGTTCGCATACCCATATTCCTACCGCCGATGCCATGATACTGCCTCAAGGCACAGCCTACCAAACAGACGTCGGAATGTGTGGCGATTGCAGCGGAGTCATCGGTTTCAAAACCGCTGCCCCGATTGCCCGCCTCAAAAATCCGGCTTCCAATCTCAGATTAGAGCCGGGGGAAGGGCAAGCCACTATCCATGGAGTATTTATCGAAACTGACGATAAAAGCGGGCTTGCCGTTAAAATTGTCCCCCTGACTTATTAATATCTGTTTTCTAAGCTTGATAGCGTTTAGCCATTTCGCTCATCGGAATTACTTTAATCTTATCGGCAAAACCGGCAGCACCGAAAGCAATATATCGAGCCTCGCAAACTTTTTGCATTTCTTCGATTGCCGGTTTTAGATATTTACGCGGATCAAACTCTTTAGGATTCTCTGCAAAAATCTTACGGATAGCTCCTGTGATAGCCATACGGCAATCAGTATCAACATTAACCTTGCGCACACCTGATTTAATACCGCGAACAATTTCTTCAACCGGAACACCATAAGTTTGCGGAATTGCCCCGCCGTAAGCATTAATTAAATCCTGCAATTCTTGCGGAACAGAAGATGATCCATGCATAACCATATGAGTATTAGGCAATTTCTTATGGATTTTCTCAATAGTCTCAATTGATAAAATTTCACCGTCTGGTTTACGAGTGAATTTATAAGCTCCGTGTGAAGTTCCGACCGCTACGGCTAAAGCATCTAATTTAGTATCTTCAACAAAACGAGCCGCTTCATCAGGATCAGTAACCAAGCGTTTTTTATCAATGGTTCCTTCAGCTCCGTGACCGTCCTCTTTATCGCCTTTTCCGGTCTCGAGCGAGCCGATAACTCCCAGTTCTCCCTCAACCGAAGCTCCGACAGCATGAGCTCGAGCGACCACTTCTTTAGTAACTTTAACATTATACTCATAAGAAGATGGTGTCTTGCCGTCTGCCTCTAAAGATCCGTCCATCATTACCGATGAATATCCGTTAACAATTGCCGATTGGCAAATATCAACCGATGCACCATGGTCCTGATGAAGACAAATCGGCAATTCGGGAAACATTTCAATACCGGCCTGAATCATATGGCGAATCATCGGATCACCGGCAAATTTACGTGCACCGGTTGACGTTTGAATAATCACCGGAGCATTAACTTTTCTGGCGGCTTGCAATACGGCAATAACTTGTTCCATATCATTGATATTAAAAGCCGGAACGCCATAATTGTTTTCGGCAGCGTGGTCAAGAATTTGACGCATAGTAACTAAAGGCATAATTTTCTCCTTAAAATAAACTTAAAAAACTTTGACATAATAGTAAACTTCTTGCTTATGAGCAAGTAATTTTTATTTTTTTAGCGCGACTTTTACCGCTTCAATAATTTCTTCTTTGGTAATACCGAAGTGCGGATATAAGTCTTTGGCCGGAGCCGATGCTCCAAATCCGTCCATCCCGATAATATCTCCCTGAAGTCCGACATATTTTTCCCAACCGAATTTAGCCGCAGCTTCAATGGCTATCCGAGGCTTATTTCCTAAAATCATATCCTGATAATCAAAAGGTTGTTCATCAAAAAGCTCCTGACAAGGCATAGATACTACAACCGTATCAATACCTTGTGCTTTCAACTCTTCATAAGCCTCAACCGCCAAAGCCGTTTCCGATCCGGTTGCAATCAATGTAGCTTTACGTTTCTGCGGATTTCCCTTAATAATATAAGCACCTTTGGCGGTTAAATTTTCACTTGCCTCATTACGTAAGGTTGGCAGATTTTGACGGCTAAGAGCTAATACCGATGGACGATTTGTCTGTGTTAAAGCAATTTCCCAAGCTTCGGCAGCTTCAACCAAATCACAAGGGCGAAAAGTCAAAATATTAGGCATGGCGCGCAGTGAAGCAAGGTGTTCTATCGGTTGATGAGTCGGTCCGTCTTCACCAACTCCGATTGAATCGTGAGTCAATACATAAACTTCTTTTAATCCCATTAATGCCGCCAATCTTATTGCCGGGCGCAAAAAGTCTGAAAATACCAAGAACGTTCCGCCGTAAGGAATAATTCCGCCATGAGCGGCCAATCCGTTCATTATTGCTCCCATGGCGTGTTCACGAATACCATATTCAATATAATTACCGTTATAGTCTTGTGAAGTGATAGTTTTCGACCCTGCAGTCTTAGTCATATTAGGACTGCTTAAATCAGCCGATCCTCCAACCAATTGCGGCAAAGAAGGAACTATTGCTTCCAAACACATATTAGATGCTTTACGTGTGGCAATTTGCGGACGTTCTTGCAAGGCTGATTGTTTTAATTTATCAAGTTCTTTATTCCAACCTTTGGGCAACTTACCCGAAATAACATCATTAAAATCTTTACCCTTGGCCTGAGCTTTTATCTGCCAAGCTTGTTCCAGTTTTTCGCCTTTCAAACCGGCTTTGCGCCAATTATCCAATATGTCTGCCGGAACTTCAAAAGGTTTAGCGTTCCAACCTAAATTTTTGCGCATAGCGGCAATTTCTTCTTCTCCTAAAGGCGAACCATGGCATTTAGGCGAATTGCATTTAGAAGGGGCACCCTTGCCTATAATGGTTTTAGCAGCAATCAAAGTCGGCTTTTCTGCTGTTTGAGCTTTAGTTAAAGCCTCTTCAATCTGTGCAAAATCATGTCCGTCAATTGTAATAACCTCCCATTTATTAGCCTTAAAAGCCGCCTTAATATCGGTGGAAGATGCAATGTCGGTTTTGCCGTCGATAGTGATTTGATTATCGTCCCACAGCACAATTAATTTATTCAATTTAAGATGTCCTGCCAAAGCGATTGCTTCCCAGGCCACACCTTCCATCAAACAACCGTCTCCCGTCAGCACATAAGTTTTGTGATCGCAAACATCTTTGCCGTAGCGTGAAGCGATAATTTGCTCAGCCAAAGCCATACCGACGGCTGATGATATTCCTTCACCCAAAGGCCCAGTAGTCATATCCGTTCCCAAAAAATGATTATATTCGGGATGCCCCGCAGCTTTTGCCCCGAGTTGGCGAAAATTTTTCAAATCGCTTATTTTAGCATCTTTATAGCCTAACAGATAAAATAAAGAATAAAGTAATGATGAAGCATGACCTGCCGACAAAACAAAGCGGTCGCGATCAAACCATTTGGGATTTTGCGGATTAATTTTAATAAATTTAGTAAACAAAACCGTTGCCATATCTGCCATCCCTAAAGGAGCTCCGGGGTGACCTGACTTAGCTTTTTCAATCATATCGGCAGCCAAAAATCTTATGGCATCAGCCATTTTTTGTTCTTTTGCATAATTTTTCATTATTATTTACTCCTCTTTAGTCACAATTTTTATGATTTGAACCTTTTTTAACCACCACCGGTTTTCCGTTTTGTTCACAAAAAACTATCCTTTCATCGGGACCTATTTCAAGGAATTCGGTATTAATTTTTTCCTCTTGAGCGTTCAATTCTTCCGAAGAAAGATATTTATAATCAATATCAAACATACTTTTTGCTTTTGCATCGGCATAACCGGACAAATTTAATCCCAGCTCAATGGAAAAATTATCATAAGGAGGTTGCGGAATACGCATTTTTATAGAATTACCTTTAACAATTTGTTCTTTTTGTTCTACCGGAATTTTCAACATCTGAGATTTTACTTGTTTGCCTAAAAAATTTCCCGCGCCGATCGGTTTTATATAAAAGTTGGTATTAACCATGCTGACGGAAGAATCTTCCATTCTCCGAACTCTGAATATCGGAGTAATCACGCTATATCTCTGTTTTGATGTTTCATCGGTGTAACAATAACTTTCTTTACCGCTTAAAATAACTTGAAACGCATCATAATTGGCAGCACTGATATATTGACGAGCCGCCTCACGCGGAATATTAACTTCGGGACAATTCTGCACCTTAACATCCGAAGAACACGCGGATAACACACAAATCGCCCAACAAAATATTGATTTTTTCATCCTGTTCCTTAACAAATTTGTTGCTTTATCCCAATATAATTCAGCATTTGTTTTTTGTAAAGCTAAGGGCATGAGCGATATTTTTTTTGTGTATAATTTTACATCTTAATTGATGACACCAATAAACAATGCCATCCCACCAAACCGGTGCAATAACTGGGATTGCGATAATTAAACATTATATTTTGGAAAATTAAACAGATTATTGTTGCGGAAAATACGGACTACCGCCTCCTCCTCCGCCCCAAGGTCTGCTGCCGGAACGCCAAGCCGGGGTGTCTCCGTCCCCGTCATCATCTTCCGCCAAAGCACCGCTTTGAATAATATCATCATCAGTCATCGAAAACTCCGGCATTCTCAAAGTATCTCCGAAGGTTTCATTCGTCAGCTCGGCAATATAATCTCTTTGCTGTAAACTATTTTCAAAACTGTCGATACTACTAGTGAAAACTTCGTCATAACCGCTCGTGCTTCGGATAACCACACTGGTAAAACTTCCGGCATCATCACCGGTCACATGCTTATCCAAAGTATCTCCCCATTTACGCAGAGATTCGGCAGTCATATGAGTTGTTTTAAATTGATTTGCCGCCGCTCCGTCACCATGATATCTGTTACTTGTGAAAAAATCAATCAAATTTCCCATATAAGCCACCAAAAACAAGCCGATTGCCAAATTGGCAAACCACTTCCAGTTCATTTTGCCGAAAATTGCTGCCCAAGCCACACAAACCAATCCGAAACCGCCCAAAATATAAACAATCGGCTTATAATGTTCAATTACATCTACAGCTTTTTCTCTTACTTTGTCTATAACCGAATCATCGGCAAAGGCCGCATCAGCCCAACACATCCCAACCACCAACATCAACCCGAAGATGATGATGTTTGATAACCTTATATTGCCGAACGTTTTCAACATTATCTCCATCCTCTTGTCATTGCAGAGTTATAGCGTTGTCAGTCGCATTTATCGTGTTATCAACACTTGTATTTTCGACACCCACCATAACACTTATCAGCTCTCCTGCAGTAGCAATTACCACCAGTGACACAATAATCGCTCCCAACCACTTCCAGTTAAGGTTACCGAAAATTCCTCCCACGCCTACGGCAATAATTCCGAAACCGGCCACGATAAATACCAACTCGCGTAAATCGCTAAAAATAGACCTTCCGCTTCTAATCAATCCGGAAAAAAGCTGTTGCTCTTCAGCCCCTGCCGTTGAGCTGAACCCTAACAACGCAATCGCTACTATATAGAAAAATACCGCTTTTGTTGACATGGCTTTTTCTCCTTAAGCTTTTGCTTTTCCCCTCTCTTTGGGCTATGATAGGGGCCTGACAGAGTAGGGAATCCGGCAATCGATGCCGCCATGAACGGGGAGTTGACAGGCGGTATTTGGGCATTCCAAAAGCCGCCTTCCCGCATCCCGCTGTCACATAAGGAGATAAAATCTGCCGGTTTTGATGCGTCTTTTCCTGTTACGCGTTCCTTCATCCGGCAGCTGCCGTACCGTTCCCGCCCTCCTTACGTGACACTCACGAAAGGAGGGCTTTTTATGTCCGGACAGAATAACACCACGCTTTTTCACACCCCTTTCTCCCGGGAATACTGGCGGC
>CAMOLN010000051.1 GCA_946618745.1 uncultured Alphaproteobacteria bacterium
GTTTGAGCGGTAATCCGGTAGATATCAAAGAGTGCATTGAAAAAATGGAAAAAGATTATCAAAAAATTTTACCGGATTATGATGAAGATAATGTTACCACTACAGTTTGGGTGAAAAAAGGTGAGTTTGTGCCACAAGAAGTGTTAAAACATATAATTAATTCAATTATTAACTTAAAAGGATAAATACATGAAACAGTATCTTGAAATTTTACAAGACATTATGGACAACGGGCAGGATGCCAATAACCGCACCGGCGTTTATGCACGCAAAGTTTTCGGACGGCAGATGCGCTTTAATTTGCGCCAAGGTTTTCCTCTGGTAACCACTAAAAAAGTTTTCCTCAAAGGAATTATCCACGAGTTGATTTGGTTGCTGTCAGGCGATACCAACATCAAATATCTCACGGATAACAAAGTTACCATTTGGGATGAATGGGCTGATGCCGAGGGGGATTTGGGACCGGTCTATGGGCATCAATGGCGCCACTTCGGTGCCCCTTGGGCTAAAGGGGTTAAAACTAAAGGTGGAATTGACCAGATTGCGGATGTCATCGATCGTATCAAAAAGAACCCACAGGATCGCCGCGAAATCGTTTGTGCTTGGAACCCGGCACAGATTGATGAGATGGCTTTGCCTCCTTGTCATTGTTTCTTTCAATTTGACGTCACTCCCGACGGCTATTTGAATTGCCTGCTCTACCAACGCAGCTGCGACATGTTCCTCGGTGTGCCGTTCAACATCGCGTCTTATTCATTGTTGACGATGATGATTGCGCAGGTTTGCGGGTTGAAAGCGGGAGAGTTTGTGCATACCTTAGGTAATACGCACATCTACTCAAATCACTTTGAGCAGGTGAAATTGCAACTCTCTCGTGAGCCTTATCCGTTGCCGACAATGAAAATCAACCCGAATGTCAAAAACATTGATGACTTCCGGTTTGAAGACTTTGAACTGGTAGGCTATCAGTGCCATCCGGCAATCAAAGGCGATGTTGCTGTTTAGTTTATTAGATTTGGATGTCTAACTAAAAAGAGAGAATTTGGGTGATTCTCTCTTTTTTAGTTTGATAATAAAAGATTTACTGATTTGCTTTGCCTAAATAACTGTTTACTTCGGTGATAACAAAATCGTTAAACCCTTGCTGATTATTAGTCATATCTTGCAAACCTTCGATTTTTTGATAACCTTGAAAATTGCCGTCTTGAACATCTACCATTACAACTTCCAGCGGATTGGTCAAATTATAAGTTTGAACAAATCCGGCATTGTCATCCTCATCATAATTGATAAGAAACAAACTGTAATTATTGAGAAAATTTTGATTATACACCTTTTCTATCATCTCAATTGCTTGGGGACAATTCGGACAAGGTTGGTTATTAAAAAAGATATAAATTATCGACTTGTCGGGATTTTGGTTGTTGGCTTGAAAATATTGTTCCTCGTTTTCCATTTGCAACATATTATCTTGCGCCCAAGCAGAACTAATGCTGAGCAAACAGATTAGTAAAAATAAAAACTTTTTCATTTTACTCTCCCATATTATTGATATAGCGCTGATAAATATGGGATGTATAAAATGTTTTACAAGGGGGTGATTTTATTTTTAAGCCACCGGGCGGTTTCTTCATCCAACAAAGGTAATAATTTTTCACCTAACTGTTGATGGTAGTTGTTTATCCAAGCAATTTCCGCATCGGTAAGTTTTGACTTATCAATCAAATTGCGATCATAAGGCACCATAGTCAGAGGCTCAAATTTCAACCAACCTTCTTGTGCTTCGACGATTAAAGCTAAATTTTCTATTCGCACTCCGTATTGCCCTTCCAGATAATAACCCGGCTCAATAGAACAAACCATTCCCGCTTGCAGAGGAACTTGATTTTTTAAGGAAATCGATTGAGGTCCTTCGTGAACATTAAGACAATATCCAACTCCATGGCCGGTGCCGTGAGTATAATCTTTACAATTATTCCATAATGCCGAACGAGTTATGGCATCAAGCTGTGAACCAACAGTGCCGACCGGAAAGATTTGCGAAGTCAAAGCAATATGAGCTTTAAGTACTTGGGTATAGTCTTCAATCATTGTTGTTGAAGGTTGTCCGAGTGCAACAGTGCGGGTAATATCAGTTGTTCCGTCATAGTAATGTGCGCCGGAATCGAGTAAAAGCAACGACCCGGAATTTAATTTTTGATTAGTTTCAGCAGTCGGCTGATAATGAATTATTGCTCCGTTTGCACCAAAACCGGCAATGGTGGCAAAACTTTCGGAGTAAAATTCAGCTTGCTCGCGACGCAATTCACGCAATTTATCGACACATTTAAGCTCGTCAATATCGGCATAATTTTGATCCAACCAATTTAAGAACCGACAAACAGCTACACCATCACGAATATGACAAGATTTGAATCCTGCTATTTCTACCGGATTTTTAATCGATTTCCAATCAGTAATAGGATTATTAACACTGCGGTATACAGCTCCGGCTATTTTAATGATATCCTGAACTTTTTTCGGAGTGCGCGAAAAATTAATACCGATAGATTTTCCCTGGAGTAAAGATAACTCATCAACAAGTTTGGAAAAATCACTGGTATATAAACTTACTTCTCCGTTGGCATGAACAAGGGCATAAGCACGCAAAATACAAGAATATGGTATTATATTCGAACGTAGATTCATCAACCAGGAAACACTGTCACTCTCACACAAAAGATACGCATCCAGGCGATTTTTAGCCATAAATTCGGTTAAATAAGATATTTTTTCTTCCGAAGAAACACCGGTAAATTCTTCTTTAAGCTCAAAAATTTCTGCCTGCTCGGACGAAACCCGATCACCTAACAGGTTGCTTTTATCTTCAATAAATAAATGCCAATTTAAGGAGCGACGCCAATAATCAACTTCCGACATTGAATGACACCACGGATTATAGAGAAATTTTTGCGGCTCATGAATATTATAATGCAACCAAGAGCTGACCGAATCGCGAGTGCATATTACTTCAACCATAGAAGGATCGGTTTGCTGACGAGCTTGAATATCGTAACGACCGTCAACTAATAAAACAGCACGATTTTGAAAAATTATAAGATTACCTGCAGAACCGTCGAAACCGGTTAATTCTTTGATTTTGTTTTCTTCAGGCAAAACGTCCTGGCCGATAAACATATTATTACGAGTTACAATATAAGCATTAAGATCATGTTGTTTAAGATAATCTTGGATATCATTTATAGTCATGGTTTTATTCCTTTTGTAAAAGCGCAGCGCGCCAATTATCGATTGTATAAATTTTTCTCAATTTAAGCCCTTGAGAAATATGGGCATTGACAACTTCCTCAACCTGATTATCAACAAAACCAGATAATACGGCATAACCTCCGGAAGATAGATGTTCTGCTAATTTGGGAGCAAATTCTTTAAGCGGATTAGCCAAGATATTACTTAGAATCAAATCATAAGGAAATCTCTGACGGAGGCGGGAATCGGCATAACCGTCGCCGACGAATGCTTCAATCTGCGATGACACTCCGTTATTTTGAGCATTACTTATGGTAACCACAACCGCTTCGTCATCAATATCAACTCCGGTAACTTTTGTATTCGGCCAAAGTTTAGCTGCGCACAAAGACAAAATACCGGAGCCGCACCCCATATCTAATACAGAAGTTGGTAAAAAACCTTGGTGATACAGTTCGGAAATTGCCGTAATGCAACAACGAGTAGTTTGATGATTGGACCCGAAAGCAGTGGCCGCATAAATTTGCAAAGTAATTTTATCCGTAATCGGAGGAGTTTGCTGATGAGCTCCGTAAATACTAAAATCCGCTACTTCAAATGCATCAAATTTAATAACATAATCTTTAAGCCAATTTTCGCTTTTCAATTCAATTATCTGATAAGAGGGAAGTTCTATTCCGGCAAGAGCGGCTTGATTAAGCATAGTTTGCTCGGAGAAATCGTTATAATTAGCATATCCTACATATTCTTCTTCGCCCGAATCGAGATAATTTACGGCAGTTACTTCAAAAAAATTATCCAGAAAATCAATGAACTCTTCATTAGCTCTCGAGACGTGAAAAATAACCTGCAAACATTTGCTTTCCATTTACTTATCCTATAATTGCATAATTTCATTTGCTAACCATAACTTTATGATATAATAATTAAAAATAGATTGACGTATCAATTTTTCTCAAGAGAAAACACATGAAAAAATTTTTAACAGTTTTGGCTTGTATATTGGTGATTACATCCTGTATAAGGGCGGGAGATTATGATTTGCTGCCGTTTAGAAAAAGTTTAATTAATTCTATAAGAGGATATAAAATTTCAGATTTCAGTGATGATGTATATAAAGGCACCGAAAATATCCGTGAAAATGAAGTAGTAATGAATAAAGCTCTGACAGCCAGAAAAGGTGAAACGATTTTAAGTGATAAAATTTTTGATAAGTCAATTTATGAAAAAACTATTTTTATGCCTAACGTAACCGGCACTCTTCAAGGTGCTTTTGCCATGAAACTGAATGCTCGAAAGACTTATAGTGTTGACAAATGGGTGAAGATAGACGGAGTAAAATATTATTTATTATACAGTAATATCGGGAATTCGTATTTCTTGTTTGATGATGAAGGTAATTTTTATGAGCATGAAGGTATAGACCGCGAGGGAACTTTGCAGATCATGCAGGAAGTTGTAATGCGCTATCCGTCAAATCTTAAAATGACTAAAACTATTGAAACGCGTGATGAAATCAGTAATGTTCGCAATGGTTATGAAGTTAAATACGGCGGAGCAAAATTAGACAGGATATGGTTTGATTATTTGACTTATGATGGTAGCGACAGTTCAGGAAATTTTGAAAAAATAAGTTTTCCGAATAAACCGGGATTGATTACGATAAATGGCAAAGGATTGAGGGTTATAAGTGCCGACGACAATAAAATTACTTATATGGTTTTGAAGAACGATGAGTAGAGTTTATGACGGGCTGTTTAGGATTGCTTGAGATATGATAGAAGAAGAGATTGTTCACATTAACGGATATCCTAAAAAATTGATAATTTTTTTGCACGGATATCAAGATTGCGCCGGTCATATTGATCATAAAACTGTCGGATTGCAAAGTTTGCGCGACACTGCTTTACATATTCCGGAGGCTCCGTTTATAAGCGAGATCGATAAAACAACACGACAATGGTTTTCAATACGTCAATTTGATCCCAATGATAAACGTCGAGATACTCCTTCGTGGCAAGAATTCGTTGAATTGTATAACAAAATGACCGTAGGAATGGAGATTGCTTATCAAAACATTATGGAATATGCTGATACTTTGCTAAATGAATATCAGTTGGGATACAGTGATTTGTTTTTGTGCGGATTTTCACAAGGAGCTATGTGCGCAATATATTCAGGTTTAATGTGTCCGCTAAAAATTGCCGGGGTAATCAGTTTCGGAGGGTTGTTAGCAGCTCAAGGTTATGTCGAAAATCATTATAACAGTAAGCCTGACTTTTTGTTATTACACGGCAAAGATGATAATAAAATTCGCATTGAAGCCTTAAAATTTACTGAGGAAAACCTTCTTAATTTGGGATGCAAGACCGAAATTTGGGCTTTTGATAATACTCCTCATAGAATAACCGATGAGGGAATCGCTAAAGCCAGAGATTTTATAACCAAGCGTTTATAAGAGCGGAATATCAATACCAAAACCGCCTTTTTTGTAAGAAGTACTGTAAGAAGTTTTGAGATTAAGCGGAGAGCCATAGCCTATGTTACGCTCAATTACATCGTAATAATTACCATAATTCTGCAGATATTTATTCAGCCAGGAAGGATCTAAATTAAGTTGCGACCAAAACTTAGGATTAAACCCTAAGATATTTTGGATTGAAGCACTTTTATCAACCTTAAAAGTATCAATATTATTTGAAGTTATTCCTTCTGCGGCAGCAAGTCTTAAAGACTGAAAAGCGTTATTTACGGCAATATTAAAATAGTTATTATTACCTGATGTATAATATTTTATCGGCAAAATCGATAATTCTTCCGGTAAAACTTTAGCTTCTTCACTGTGTAAATCTTTAACTATTCCGGTGATATATATCTCATCACCGACAACTAAATCACAGCGTTTGAGATAAAATGAGCTTTTAACGGCTGAAAGTTGCGGAAATTTTAAGAAAGAGAAGCCAAGATTATATTTATCATTGTAGCGTGTTATATTTTCAAGTGCTATAGAATGGTCTTGGACACACACTTTTGCTCCGGTATAATTTTTCAAAGAAGAAGTATGCGGTTTTTTATTTCGAACCGCCAACACTATTTTATCATAATATACAATATCGGTAGATGCTATATTTTGTTGAGCAGACAATTGTGGAGATAATATTTCGTGTCCCAACATAACATCAATGGTTCCCGAATTGAGTAATTTTCCTATTTTATCTGATTTAACCGGTAATAATTTAAAACTTTCAGAATCTTGCAATACTGCTTGGGCAATAACCCGACACATATCAGCATCGAGGCCTTCCCAACGTCCTTCCTTTTTATAAGACAGATAATTATAATCAGCATTAATACCACAAACAACATAATTACGTTGCTTGATTGCCGAAAAACCCAATTCGGCACCATAAATATTAACAGGTAAGCAACTCAACAAACCAATTAAAAATTTCGTTTTAAGATTCATTTTATTAACCATTTTGTGTCATAATGAATTAAAATCGTTTTGTATTATAGGGCATAAAAAAATGAAAAGTAATATATTTTTGCGACTTATCATAGTTATCATATTATTATTTTATCCGAAATATGTCCTTGCCAATCCGATTGCTACGCAAGATGCTTTGA
>CAMOLN010000052.1 GCA_946618745.1 uncultured Alphaproteobacteria bacterium
GAGCCAATGATGCTTATGAAAAAGTAAAAGACTTAGGAGTTAAACTCAAACAATTGGGTAATGAAATGGATGATGCGGCCAAACTCAGTGCTACCCATTTGGAAAAATCCGGTGATAAATTACGTGCCTCGGTTAATGAAATAGCTGCCAATGCCGAGCGTATATCTAATAACATATTAGCTTCAGGTGAAGTGTTTGTCAAACAGTCTCAGGCTTTATCTGCCTTGGCTGATTCCACTGCCGATAAAGTAAATTCCAGCTTGAGTGAGTTGGTTTCGGCCGGCAAAAGTTTTGAGGAACACGGACAGAACCTTATCAAAGAGAGTTCATTATTCAACGATAATTTATCTAACCAGTTGAAAGTGCTTTCCGACAGCACCAATAAAGCCGAGAAAGCTATACAAGGATTAAATTCTTCTTATCAGAATATCAAAGTTGATACCTTTATTAAAGACTCAACCAAGATAATGAAAATATTAGAAAACATATCTGTTGATATTAATCGCTTGCTAAATCCCAAAGGTGAGGACGATTTATGGAAGAGATTTTATAATGGTGATACGCAAATCTTTATTCGCACCTTGGTTAAGAATATGTCTAACTCTCAAATAGCAGCAATGCGTAAAGAGTTTGAAAAGAACGATGAGTTGCGCTCATTGGTAATCAAGTATATGAATGAGTTTGAATCCTTGGTTGAAAAATCTAAAGACCATGAGCATGCTGCTGCTTTAATGGCCGTAATTTCCGGATCGGATTTAGGGCGTTTGTATTATGTTTTGAGCAAAGCACTCAACAAATTAAATTAGGTGTAAATGACGGCATTGCATTTTGATAGTAAAGTATTTTTAAGTCCGATGGCCGGAATTACCGATAAGCCGTTGCGCCGGCTGACTCATTCTTTCGGTGCCGGTAACATTACCACCGAAATGGTAGCGGTTAATGCCCTCAATCGTAAAAATGCCAAAACTTATCGTATTGCCGATGTTAGTGATGAAGATTATCCGGTTAGCGTTCAGCTGGTTGGCGGTGAGCCGGAGCTTTTTGCCGAAGCGATTAAATTAGTTGAAGATTTAGGGGCGGCCGGAATTGATATTAATATGGGCTGTCCGGTCAAAAAAATTGTCAATAATCATAGTGGTTCCTATCTCATGCAGGATATCAAGCGTGCGGCCGCAATTATAAGGGCAGCCCGCGCAGCAACATCACTTCCTTTAAGTGTCAAATTTCGCAAAGGATGGGATCACCAACACGTTAATGCGGTGGAATTTGCAAAAATGTGTGAAGATTGCGGCACTGATTATATTACCGTTCATGGGCGCACTCGTTCGGATATGTATTCCGGTATTGCTGATTGGAACATTATTGCTGAAGTCAAGCAAGCCGTAAATATTCCGGTTATTGGTAACGGAGATATTGATTCTTGCATCAAGGCTGAAGAAATGATTAAACAAACGTCAGTTGATGGAGTAATGATAGGTCGGGCTTCTTTAGGGCATCCGTGGTTGATTGCTCAAGTTCATAATTTTTTGACTAAAGGGACTATCCCCGAAAATTTAAATATACCTCAAATAAAAGAGGTATTATTGCGCCATATAGATGGGCTCAAAGAGTATTATGGAGAACGCACGGCCCTATCTTTGGCTCGAAAATATGTTTGCTGGTATTGTAAAGGTATGCGCAATGCTTGCGAATTTCGTTCAAATTTTGTATTGATAAATGATATAAAACAGGCATATAATTTAATAGATGAATTTTTTGATAATCAGGAGGAACAATGAAAATAATCGTTTGTGGAGCAGGATCAGTCGGTAAAAGTATTGTCAGTTATTTAACCAAAGGCTCAAGTGACATCATTGTTATTGATGACAATCAACGCAGATTGGATGAATTAGCACAGGAATTTGATGTGTTGCCGATTTTAGGTGTCCCTTCACATCCGGATATTTTAGAGCGTGCCGGCGCCAAAGATTGTGATATAATATTGGCTGTTACCGAAAGCGACGAAGTAAATATGATTGTTTGCCAATTGGCATACAGTTTGTTTAATGTTCGCAAAAAAATTGCCGGAGTTAAAAGTGATACTTTTCTCGATCCGTTATGGGGAATGCTCTATAACGATAACCATTTGCCGATTGATTTACTTATCTCTCCGGATATTGATATCGCCGAACACATTTTAAGAATTTTGCAATATCCAGGCAGTTCTGGAATTCTTCCGGTATTAAATGGGCAATATTGTATCCTGACTATCAATATCGGCAGTGAAAATCCTTTTCCCGAAACTCCCATAAATAATATTATTCGTCAGTTTGATGATAATGATGTCGGGTTCATTAACATCGTTCGTAATAATACCGGTTTTATTCCCAGTATGTATGACACTATTGAAGCAGGTGATGAAATAAATTTATTGGTAAAATGCAATGATATATACTCGGTTATCAGCGGTTTCGGTTTAGAGAAAAATACTAACGAACGGTTGGTTATATTCGGGGGAGGGGCAATTGCTCAATATATTTGCTCTCGCATTGAAAACAGTGATGTTATAACTTCGGCCCGCCTGATTGAAGAAGATATTAACCAAGCTCGTGAACTAGCCCGGCGTTTCAATCGTGTTGTGGTTATCAATGGTGAAATGATGAGCGATGTTATTCTTTCCGAAGCCGATATTACTCAAGCGGACGCTGCCATTGCCGTAACCGAAAATGATAAAGACAATTTATTAGCCTCACTGATAGCTTCTAAAGATGGGGTAGGAACAACTGTTTCGCTGATTAACACTCCTTCCTATAATAATCTTATGTTTAACATTGTCGGCAACACTATTGTTGATCGTAGCGCCATTGCCATATCAAAATTATTAAGGGAGATACGTAATTCTAATATTGCCAGTGCTTATTCGGTATCACGCGGTCAGGGTGAAATTTGGGAAATTATTATAAGTGATGAAAATTCTTGCGTTGCTAAAAAGAACGGTGAACTGGGGTTGCCTAAATCTTGTCGGGTTATTGCCGTATTAAGAGGAGAAGAATTAATTTATCCTGATCTTAATTTCAAATTTGAAATCGGTGATAAGCTTTTGGTTTACGTTGATTCTTCCCAGGTTAAACAAGCCGAAGATATTTTTTGTTAAAAGTCTTTGACTTTATCAAAAAATTATTATTAAAATAACACAACAATAAAAAATAAAAGGAGTAAATCCATGGAAACGGATAAAACAGTTGAAAATGATTTTTTGGGTAAATTAAAAGACGGCGAAGTTGCTGTTACGGTATTCTTGGTCAATGGTGTAAAGTTGCAAGGCATTATCACTTGGTTTGATGCCAACTCTTTGTTATTGCGCCGTGACGGACATACTCAGTTAGTTTATAAACATGCCGTTTCTACCATTATGCCCGGTGATGCGGTAGAGCTTTAATCTGTGCCTTTGGAAAAATTCGAGTTTAATAATCCGGAACTCACTAAAGTAGCCGTAATATTTCCGGATATCTACGGAGTTGATTTGTCTTTGCCTCCGCAAGCCCGTTTAGATGAAGCTTGCGGTTTGGCTCGTGCTATCAATTTAGATGTCGTTTATCAAAATATAATTAAAATAAAAACACCTAAAGCCGGAACTTTAATCGGGCAGGGTGTCATCGAGGATTTGCGAAAGATTATTACCGCCCAAATGATTGATTTGGTAATCTTTGACACTTCACTGTCTCCGATTCAGCAGCGTAATCTGGAAGAAAAGCTAAATGTAAAAGTTATTGACCGCACTGCTCTTATATTGGAAATATTCGGCGAACGCGCCCAAACTAAAGAAGGAAAGTTGCAGGTTGAACTGGCGCATCTCACCTATCAGCGCAGTCGTTTGGTGCGCAGTTGGACCCACCTTGAAAGGCAACGCGGCGGCGGTGGTTTTTTAGGAGGTCCCGGTGAAAAACAAATTGAGCTTGATCGTCGCATTATCGATAATAAAATAATTGCTCTCAAAAAAGACTTGGAAAAGGTCAAACTCACTCGCTCTATTCAACGTCAGGCACGCAGTCGGGTGCCTTATCCGATAGTGGCTTTCGTCGGTTATACCAATGCCGGAAAATCGACTTTGTTTAATTTGCTGACGTCCGAAAATGTTTTAGCTCAAGATATGTTGTTTGCCACTCTTGATACTTCCATGAGCAAAATAAAACTCCCCTCCGGTCGTGAGATAATCTTGTCTGATACTGTCGGTTTTATCTCTGATTTGCCTCATGAATTGATAATGGCTTTTCGCGCTACTTTGGAAGAAGTTTTGCAAGCTGATTTGATAATTCACATCCGAGATGCCGCTTTTGAAAATTCAGCGCAGCAAAAACAAGACGTTATCAAAGTGCTTATCGGTATAGGCTTGGATAATATTACCGCTTCGGAAAAATATCTCGAAGTGCTTAATAAAATCGATTTGTTAGATACGGAACACAAAAATAAACTGCTTGCCCGTTTATCGGCTAATCAAATTGCCTTATCAGCCCTAACCGGTGAGGGTAAACAATTTTTGTTGCAAAAGATTGATAATTCTTTAAGCCGCACTCATCAAACCATAACAGTTACCGCACCTGCCGCAGATGGCAAAAATTTGGCTTGGATGCATTCCCATTGTGAAGTCTTGTCCGAACAAAATATCGGCGAAAGCCTCAAATTTACTATTCGTGCTTCCGCCGAAACTATCGCTAAATTACGTCATCGCCTTTCAGGCAATTAATAGCACTTAGCATAAATTACATCAATTGTTGCCGGTTTTCCGGTCAACAAACAAACACCTTGCGTGCCGGATTGATCAAACGGCAAACAACGAATGGTAATTTTTAACTCTTTTAACAGAGCATCACTGTTTTCATCACCCGACCATTTGCCGCGCACAAAAGCCACTTTACCTTGTTTGCCGTCCTCAATCCATTCACTTTGGTTGGCAAAATAAGCTCTGAATTCTTCCGGAGTTTTGATATCGGTGCGAATATTGGCTTGTAAACGAGCCTTGGCCCGAGATAACATCTCAGCCTGAATATCTTCCAAATATCCTACCGTATTCGCAATTAAATCATCTTTGCTGACAATCGTTTTACCTTCGGTGGTGTTAATATAAATTCGGCGTTTCATCATCACATTGTTTGCTTCAACATCACGTTTGCCGATTTCCAAAATAATCGGTGCCCCTTTGCGGGTCCACTCCCAGAATTTATCCACGCTCGACTTGTCGCGCTTATCCAGTTTAATCCGAATTTTCTCGCCAAACGGCATTGCTTTGTTAAGCTCGTTGCGCAAATTATTGATATAATCCATCACCGCTTCCGTGTCGGCCTCATTTTTAATTACCGGCACCATCACAATTTGATAAGGTGCAATCTTCGGCGGAGTAACCATACCCTCATCATCGGCATGCGTCATAATCAACCCGCCAATGAGACGTGTCGAAACTCCCCAGGAGGTAGTATAAGCAAATTCCGGCTGATTATTTTTGTTAATAAAAGTAATGTTTGCCGACTTGGCAAAATTCTGCCCCAAATAGTGCGAAGTTCCGGCTTGTAAAGCCTTGCCGTCTTGCATCATTGCTTCAACGCAATAAGTATCAACCGCTCCGGGGAATTTATCATATTCCGGTTTGCGGCCGCAAATTACCGGCATCGCTAAAGTATCTTCACAAAGTTTGCGATATTCTTCCAACATGGTTTTGGTTTCAGATTCGGCTTCTTCGTGAGTGGAATGGGCAGTATGCCCTTCTTGCCATAAAAATTCACGCGTACGTAAAAACAGGCGAGGGCGCATCTCCCAACGCACCACATTAGCCCATTGATTAATCAAAACCGGCAAATCACGATAAGATTTAACCCATTTGGAAAATGAATCGGCAATAATTGTCTCGGAAGTAGGGCGCACGATTAAAGGCTCATCCAAAGGCGAGGCCGGAGTAAGATGTCCGTCTTTGGTTTCCAATCGAGAGTGCGTAACCACAGCCATCTCTTTGGCAAAACCTTCAACATGGTCAGCTTCTTTTTGAAAAAACGACAATGGAATAAACATCGGAAAATAGCAGTTTTCATGGTCAAGAGCCTTGATTTGCCCATCAAATTCATCTCTGATACGCTCCCAAATACCATAACCCCAAGGTTTGATAACCATACATCCCGGCGAAGCGGAATTTTCGGCCATATCAGCCGCCGCCACCACTGCTTGATACCATTCGGGATAATTGTCTTTGCGGATAGTTTTAATAGTCATTTTGTTTATTCCTTTCTTTCACAACGTAATGAAAAACCCGTCCTCCCCATTGAGGGCAAGTATTCGTGCACTATAACACCATAATTTATTACGTCAAGAAATTTTGCTTCATATTGTCAAAAATACTTGACTTTTGTCTATGGGAGGGTAGAATAAAAGTAATACATTAATTTATAGAAGGAGATATACTATGGGACGTGTTGTCAGTAATAATGTACCAACGATAAATCCAGAAGAACTCAAAGAAATTAAAGATAATTTTATTTTACCGGATAGTGATGGAAAATTTACAGGAACCTATGTTGTATGTTCGGGTAACAATATTATATTTGCGGATAAAAATAATAACCTATATATGGTTAATTCTGATAACTATTTTTGTTCCATTAAAACTGCTATTAAGTTTTCCAAGACTGATAAAATTAAACCTCCTATAAGCGAACATGGTCTGATATTGAAAGAAGTTGGCCCGGGAAAAGAAGT
>CAMOLN010000053.1 GCA_946618745.1 uncultured Alphaproteobacteria bacterium
GCATTTTTTTATTATCGGAATATTTATCATACGATCATTCATTTATTGACTATTTATTATACGATTTGGCTCTTATAATTGTCATGATTGTATGGAGCTTTATTCTTACCATAAAAACATTGCAATCAGGTGAAGCTGCAATCAGCTATGGCGGATTCGCCAACGAGATAATTAAACACTCTTCTTTTGCCGAACGAATTGAAAATCCCGATGGTGAATGTATTATCCAAAACGATGCCGCACGCAAGCTGATCAATGATTCTGATGTTCTCTCTTTCATCAAAAAATACCTCTCTGAAAGCCCTTCCAATAAGTCAGCGGTTTATCGCCTTGACAATGCAGTTGCCAATCTCAGCCAAGAAAAAATCATTGTATCGCTTTTATTTAACAATCAAAGCACTCGCATTTTTGATGAATTGGAATATTTCGAAATATCTTTCGCTCCGATTTATCTTAAAAAAACCAAAATATTTAACGGAGCTTATTCGGTCAAGCGTATCAAACGTGAGACTTATCTCCATTGGCAAATTCGCAATATTACCGCTCAACGCAATGTTGACCGTGTTCTGCATGATGAATTAAATGCTTTGCATGATTTTCTTGATCAGCTTCCGATTGGTTTATACAGTGTTGACTCCAATTCCTTGTTTACTTATGTAAATTCTGATTTTTCAAAATTTTTAATGAGGGAACCGCAACAACTCATCGGTGCATCAATCAACGATGTTATCTTTCCGGAAAACTCATTACCCTTAAAAAATGACTTTTGGTTTGGCCAAATTGCCTTCAAAACTTCTGATGAACAAACTAATGATGCCTATGTTTTCCAAACTTCTTACCGGCAAAATGAAAAAAACTATTTGCGCGGTGCGGTTATTCACAATATTCCGTCTTTAAGCAACTCTCGCCACAATGTCAGCCAAACATTGAGTGATATCAATCGATTGTTGAAAAATTTTCCGGTTGGTATTATATTCATAGATGCCGGAGGAAATACTATTAATTTTAATGATACGGCGGACCGAATTTTTAATTTATCTGTTCAAAAATCCAATCTATTTAATTTTATGTCCACCGAAAATGCGGCAAAATTGCAAACTGCATTGATTTCAAACCGCACCAATATCAAATCCGGTGTTATTGAAATAAAACATAATGATGCCACTCTGAACATATACATTCATCCGCTCAACTCCGAGGGAGAAAATAATTTCATTATTTATGTAGTAGATATCAGCAAACAAAAAACTCTGGAAAGCCAATTTGCTCAAGCTCAAAAAATGCAAGCCATCGGACAATTTGCCGGTGGTGTCGCCCACGATTTCAACAACCTTTTAACAGCAATTATCGGCTTTACAGATTTATTATTACAAAGACATGGTATCGGCGATCCGGCCTTTGCCGATCTTATCCAAATCAAACAAAATGCCAACCGCGCAACCTCTCTGGTGCGCCAACTTTTAGCCTTTTCTCGCAAACAACCATTGATACCCAAGGTCATTGATATAACTGAAAACTTTACTGATTTAAGCCAAATGCTCAAACGTATTATTGGCGAAAAGATTAAATTGTTATTCAAACATGGACATGACCTCGGTTATGTTAAAGTTGATCCCAACCAATTTGCTCAAGTTATTATCAACTTAGCCGTTAATGCTAAAGACGCAATGAATGGCGAAGGCACACTCACAATTTCTACCACAACCTATCATTTGACCGAAAATTATGCCTTTGGTGATGACATTATTCCGGCAGGAGATTTTGTAGAAATTGATGTTAGTGATACCGGTTGCGGCATTCCTCAAGAAAACTTGCATCGTATTTTTGATCCGTTTTTCTCTACCAAAGAAAATGTTATCGGATCAGGCACGGGTTTAGGATTAGCAATGGTTTACGGTATTGTACGCCAGACCGAAGGATTTATAAAGGTTAATTCATCGGTAGGACATGGAACTACTTTTTCAATCTTCCTGCCGCGTTTCGACCATTTACCTGACGATGAAACAAACGATACCAATCCTCAAGAAGTTATTGACAGCTCCGGCAAAACTATTCTTCAAGTTCAAGAAACTTTATCAGCTCCGGCCAACATCAACCAAAAAATCATCATGGGCTTAAATGTCACCCACACTATCGATCGTGGTAATTTTGCTCCGGATAAAAACGGACGTCCTGCTCGTATTCTTTTTGTTGAGGACGAAAAAGCCGTGCGCACATTTGCCGTCCGTGCATTGCGAAAAAAGGGATATGAAGTTGTCGACAGCGATTCGGCGGAAAACGCTTGGGAAATATTACAAAAAGATCCGCATTTTGATTTGTTGCTGACCGATATGGTTTTACCTGAAATGAGTGGCGCCCAACTGACCAATATGGTTAAAAAGCAATATCCTGATATACCGGTAATTTTGGCTTCCGGTTATTCGGAAGATATTGCTAAAAAAGAAGTTGATAACACTTATCAATTTTATTTCATTACCAAACCTTACAGTCTTGATGACTTGACAGCCAAAGTTTTTGATGTTCTAAATAGCAACCATGACTGATAAAAATACAATACAAATTCCGCTCAATTTTCCGTGCCGTCCCAGTTTGGGGCGCGAAGATTTTATGGTTGCCGATTGCAATGCCGAAGCCGTCAGCATAATTGACAGTTGGCCGCAATGGCCTTATTTTGCGGTTTGCCTGGTTGGAAGTGCCGGTTGCGGCAAAACTCACCTCGCTAATGTTTGGGCACAAAAAATTGCCATTACCACTAACCATCCCTATCGCATACCTTTCGTTAAAGCCGCGCAGCTCAATCGTGATTTGGCTAATCAGCTTTATGAAACTTCGGCTCACGCAGTTATTGAAGATTTGCAAGACTTACAAAATCAAGAAGCACTTTTTCACCTTTACAATACTTATCGTGATATGGGCGGAAACTTATTATTTACTTCAACTTCTGCTCCGGCAAGGCTTAACTTTTCTCTTGCCGACTTGCGCTCAAGGCTTAACATTGTGCCGATATATGAAATTAAAGCCCCTGATGACAAATTATTGATGGCATTACTGCTTAAGCTGTTTGCCGATCGTCAAATCACTCCTTCGCCGGAATTATTAAACTATTTGTTGAACAATATGCAGCGTTCCTTTTCTTATGCTCGCAAACTGGTTGAAGAAATTGATAATATATCTTTGGCTCGCAAGCGTGCCATCAGCATCAATATCGCCCGTGAAGCCATCGCCACACTCAATTCAGATAATCAATTTAATTTGTTTGGTTAATTTTCCTAAAAAAAAACCTGCCTTAAAGCAGGTTTTTTTTATTACTTTCCAAACATACCCGGTATTACCGGCGGTCTATTACCGGTCATTATTCCAGTTCCGGTTGTTGTTCCAGTTCCGGTTGTTGTTCCTGTTCCAGTTCCGGCGGTTGTACCTGTTCCAATTCCGGTGGTTGCTCCAATATATGTTCCGCTGTTATTCTGCTGTTGTTCCTGCTGTTGCGTTTGAGTAGCCCACAAACTGCTGTAACTACTCATATCCCAATCATCGCCATAGTGATATACACAAACAATTCTCCCACTTTTAGTACGTTCATACTTTACAGGAGTATCGGCATGAGAAGACGGCCTGGGAGCCGAACAACTTGTCCCCGAAACTGTTCCCTCAACTCTTTTTACTGCATAAGCATAGCTGTAAAATCCGCCACTGAATGCTTGAGATGATGACCAATAGTTACTATTAGGAAGCATTACAGATTCACCAACATCATCAATAAAATCAGAGCTAGCCCCACTATTAATATGCATTATATACTGCATATCCAAACTATTGCGTACTGCCTCATAATTATTGGCTAATTTAATCAAATCACCGACAGAAGGCAAGAACCATACATGACCGGCTCCTACTGCTCCCCCCGCATCATTCATACAAGTACTTTCTGACGGACAACTGCTAAAATTAGTATTAAGATTATAACAAGTCATTGCTGCCGGAGCATTAAAACCTTTCTCAATTAAAGTTCCCGCACGCAACTTTACCGTATCATGCCATCCGCCTGTTTGCGATGAACTTGAAACATAATTATATGGTAAAGTTCCAATTGAAATAGTAGCACCCCCCAGATTTCCACCTGTAGTATTGACATTCATCGTTGTCACCGCCCCCCCATTCGGAACTATCATGCCGACAATGTTACACCCCTTGGTTCTGGGACATCTCTGACCTGAATTATTATCACAAGACAAATATTTCGTACCATCACTATCAGATTCAGCTGTATCATAGTCATTACTATTGGGATCTGTTGTTGTAGGACAATTAACACTGCAATAACTAGCTACATCACTATAGCTACTGGTATCAGTACAGGAGAAATATGTATCAGCTTCTCTAGTCTGATATCCGAAGAACAAATGCTTCGGAGGTTGCTGAAAATTATTATTATTATTACTAGAAGTTTGACTTGCCATCATCATACTGTTGGCACCAAAATACTGCAAACGCCTATCATTAGAAGTATCTTTAGTACTTTGCCATATCCCGATACCATTACTATTCAATCCGACTGCAAGTTTATTAACATCATCAAAAACCACCCCGATCGGGTATTTATTCTCCGGAGCATTCATTATAACCCCACTTACAGTATCATTGCCATTTTCACTAAGCATCCCACTCTCGTCAAGTGTAACATTGCCGTTAAGCAAAACATAGCATTTGTTATCGTTCCACAAAATGTCGCCTACAGCACAATCTTTAACCTGATTCTTATGACAAAACTTTTTTCCCGTAGTATTAAAAGGACAATTTATCGCCGTATATCCTTCTCCACAACTACTTTCTTTATAACCATGGTCCACACACCACTTATCAGTAGTATTGTTATTGGAAAAATCCTGACAAGAAGGCTCATCTGCTCGCGCCGTAGCCAGAGTAGCAAACATCAACGCTGTTGAAATCAATAACATTTTTCTCATCGCTAATCTCCTTATCATCACAATTAATCATCAGAATCAGATTCAGCCTCGACATCATCTTGACATTCAGCTGAACTTTCTCTACTTTCATCACACTGTAACTTATACAACGCTGTACTATATTCGGTCACACAATATTCTGAAGTCTTGACAAGATAACATTCTTTCGCACAAGCACGGCGAATACAAGCATTATATAAAGGTATAATATTACTATACGATTGACAATCACTAACATTGTTAGGTTGTATAGTACCTATAGCTATTGCTGTAGTTGTTGTAGCACCTCCGACAACATTACTCAAATAGCAAGGTTTTGCTCCATTGGTAACGTTATTGGCAATTTTACCACCGCAATAGAAACGATTGTTATCAAACGGACATGTTAATCTGTCACCATTTGACGGACAATCTTTGTCATTTTGTAAATATCCTAATGCATCACAGTTGCGCATTCCATCTGTCGAACAATTTATAAATCCATCATTTCCTAAATCTCTAGCACCAATATCAGTTGATGCTGTCGCTGAACAAGTAGTACCGTTTCCACCACCAACATTTGCTTTACAATTACCTGGACTACAATAAATTCCACCATTTTTAACACAAGCTTGCTCACCATTCTTACACCCTGTAGTGCCAGGTCCACACAACTCTTTGCCGTAACAAGGAATATCTCTGCATTTATAATACTTATCAGTAAGATATATGCTATATGGACATCCCATTTTTTGCTTACCACTTGGACAACTCGAAATACTAGTACTGTATCCCATAACCTCACAAGCATCAGCATAATCTAAACATCTCCAGTAAAAAGAATTATATGGACATTCTCCCATAAATGCTTTACCTGAAGGACACCCGTACAAAGGAGTAGTACCATGTTGCGTAAAACCGGCCTCACAACATTGCCTTTGTGTTCCCGTAAGACCACTACAACCACTCCCGTTATTATTATTATTTCCACTAGGAATAATATGCCAATTAAAATGACCTCCATGGCCACCACCACCTCCGCCGCCTGTACTAGTAGCATCACAACAATACCAATGCCCCCATTCATCACCTTCAATTATACAACGGCAATTAACTTCAGGAGCATCCGGGCTAGGTCTTCCCCCCCACATATGACAAGCTATAGATTGATAATAATGCCCACCAGGACATAAGGAAGTATCAAATTCAGCTACCCCACCTCCTTCGTCGCCTTCTGCAGCATAACCGGCAGGAACCGACATCAACAATACTCCACAACTTATTGTCAATAAATTCAAATATTTTTTCTTCATTGCCTTTTCCTCCCCTTAATCCGCATATTTAATCATACAACGAGCCCTGACACTATGCCGTGTACTCAGTACCGGATAACTGGTACCTTCCGCAAAATCAAATATCACTGGTCCAACTTCTGGCTTTATACGCATAAATCCATACTTCTTACTCCATGCATGTTGTGGATTATCTTCATTCAAGCTAGAAGTCCAATATTTACGATCACTGGTAATTCTCTTACCATCACTAACCACAGAATCAACACCAGCAATCGGCATAACCCCGCTCAAATTAGATAATCTATTAACCGCTGCCAATTTATTGTTAATCAACGCTAAATTATTATTCAATGTATTCCAATCCCTCGGTGAAGGCAAAACCCATGATCCTATTATAGGATCCCAATCCGGAACAGAACT
>CAMOLN010000054.1 GCA_946618745.1 uncultured Alphaproteobacteria bacterium
AAACCCCTTAGTTGAAATAAATCAACCAGGGGTTTTTGTTAGGAAATGGAGTCCAAAACTGCTTCCACCTCCTCAAAACTACAAGAGGTCAACCTATCATAGTTTTCTTTGAGTTTTTGTTGCCAAACGGCAAGAGTTCCATGCTTATACTCATATTTCCATTCCCAACCATAGTTAACCATCAGAACACGATGCCAACGTTCAACATCATATCCTTTAATCAACTTTTGGGCTTGAGGACAAGCTCGATAGTAGTCGAAATATTCTCCGGATATATGAGAATTATTATCAATATCGCGCTGAGCCAGAGCGATTTGTTTTTCTTCATCAAGCGGAGAACAATAAAGCACATACCATTTGACAATATCCTCGGGAGCTTCACGGATAAGGCGCAGAGAGGCACTTTTATACCATCGCCCATGATAAGCACGGACAGCATCCCAATCTTTTTTGTCAAACCAAGCCAATTGAACCGGCTCCGGAGGAATAGGAATTGGAGGATCACAGGCCATCTCTTCCAAAACGTGGTCTCCAACCCGACCATGCATGCAGGCACTCAGCCATATTGCAAAAAGATTATTATTTTTATCCATAATTATTTATTTTTAATTCATATTACCGAGGAGTAGACCATGAATAGGCCGGTTTGTCAATTTTTTTTTAAAATTTATATTTAATAAGTTGATAAAAACAAAAGCGGCTCAACAGAGCCGCAAAGAGTTTAAATAAATTTATTATTTTCCACCGTAATGATTGATCGTATACAATCTTCCGGCAGCTTTAAGTTGTTGTAGAACTTTATTGTGGCTTTGTTTAACCTGTTCGGAGCTGTTATCATATTTACTGTACGAACCGGTGCCTTTAATATGTTCGCCCCTTTCACCGGCTTCATAGACAATCTGCCAAATTTGCTGTTGTTTGACAGCACTTAATTCTTTATCTCCGGATTCTTTATCTCCGGATATTATTTCTTGCAACAATTTATTAGCTTTCGAAAAAGGTTGAACCTGGTTAGATATAGTCATTACCAAAGCTAAACGTTCCATGGTTACACCAGCTGGAAGTTTAATTTTACCTTGGTGTATAGCTTTATTAATTTTGGCATAAAGTTCAGTTTTGCCTTTTTCGCCCAAATGCAAAGCTATGGTATTGTCATAGTAATTTTTATAAATTTTAGCCAAATGATCTGAAGTATCTCGACTGTCGGCTTTGACTTTGTTTGTTTGGGTTGATGAAGTTACAGATTTAGGCTTTGCTTGAATCTTTTTAGGAGATACGCTTTTCGATTTAACTTGAGGGGATAAACTTGCTGTGGAAACTTTGGTTTGACCGGAAGTTACCGAAGAAAAAATCGGGGCATCAAAATTTATTGTATCGGATTTAACAGTATCAGCAACTTTTTGTTGAGCTTTCATTTTAACTGATTTTTCAATATTCTTGTCATCTTCGCGAGCTTCAGTATTATCGGCACGAACAAATTGAGCATAGCCTAATCCGCATAATATAGTTAACCCGCAAGCTGCAATAGTTCCTCTAAGACGTGAAAAATAAGGCAATCTCAGTTTTCTTGGTGTTTTCTTTTGTTCGGTATTTTGTGGTGCAACATCAACTTCATCATTATGAGTATTACTATTATTTTGACTGACTAAAGATTGAGGAACGATTACTGAGCTTGATTTTAGTTGCTGAATTTCACTTTCGGTTAAATCAAAACGTCCGAACAATGAAGTCAGGTTGTGAGTAAATCTGCTTTTAAATGCTAAAAATTTGGCTCTTCTGGCATGATTAATAAAATTATATCGGGCATAAGAATCTCGATTCAATTTATTGAAAGATTTCATAGCTACATCAGATGCGCGACGTTTTTTAATAACACCGAAAGTCTTGATATAAGCATCCATGTAATCACTTAAATCGTCACTGCATAAATCTGTATCATCATTGGCAAAAGCTTCCAGAACTTTGTTGGCTTCCTCACGCAATCTTTTGGCTTTAGTCCGGTTAAACAGCAAAGCACGATTATATTCATTAATGCTTTTAATCAAGTATTGTTTGGTTAAATACTGAAATTGACTCATAAAAAAATCCTCGTGATAAAATATATAACGTAAAAGTGAGGTTATATATACTAACCTTTTTTATTTTGTCAAGTTTTTATTATAATTTAATTTTCAGCCTACTAATTTGCCTAGGGCAATTTGTAAACGAGCCAAAGTTTCATCTTTGCCTAAAACAACGGCTAACTCGGTAGCACCACCCGGAGTGGTTTCCTTGCCTGATAAGGCAATGCGGGCCGGATAAAGAATTTGACCGTTTTTCAAACCATTATTTTCGGCCAAAGTTTTTAAGGCGGTAAAAAGCGAGTCGTTATCCCAAGAAATTTGCTCTGATAAGGTATTAATTATCAAAGGCATTACCTTTTGAGCAACTGCAACATCTGTTTTCATTTTTTTATTAACATAAAGCTCAATAGAATAATCGGGAAGCTCCTTGATGAAATCTATTTGTTCGGCAATTTGTGCCAAAGTTTCGATGCGGGGCTGTAAAACACGCGCTAAAGCATTTTTATCAACATTAGCAGATAATTCTTGCATATACGGCAGGGCTTTATGATAAAACTCATCTTCCGATAAATTGCGCAAATAAACACCATTCATCCATGTTAATTTGACTATATCAAAAATAGCCGGTGATTTATTTAAACGTTCAACCGAAAAGATTTTTTCCAGATCAGCAAGCGAAAATATTTCTTCTTCAGTGCCGGGATTCCAGCCCAATAAAGCAATATAATTGATAATTGCCTCCGGTAGATAACCTTTAGCTAACAAATCTTGGAACGAAGCATCGCCGTTGCGTTTGGATAATTTGTGTTGAGCATCTTTCATTACCGGCGGTAAATGGACATAAGTCGGGCGTTGCCAACCGAAAGTGTCATAAATCAAATTATATTTCGGGGTGGAAGGTAAATATTCACTGCCACGCACCACATGAGTAATTCCCATTAAGTGATCATCAATCACATTGGCAAAATTATAAGTCGGGAAACCATCGGTTTTAAGCAGCACACCTTCATCTAACTCATCGTAATCAATTTCGATAACCCCGTAAACTTTATCTTCATAATGAGATTTACCGGTCTTATTGATAGTTTGGCGAATAGTATAAGGCTCTCCTTTAGCAATACGGGCACGAGCTTCTTCTATGGAGAGATGTTTGCAAGGATCATTAAACTTGCTGATTATTTCGTTGCCATCTTCATCAACTTCCTTTTCGCGCTCGGCACAAAAACAATAATGAGCCCCCCCTAATTCAACCAATTTATGAGCATAGGGAGCATATAACTCTTTACGCTCGGATTGCACATAAGGACCATATTCGCCACCGATATCCGGACCTTCATCCCAATTCATACCGACCATTTTAAGAGTGTTGTAAATGATATCAACCGCACCTTCAACCAAGCGTTTTTGATCGGTATCTTCGATACGAAGCAAAAACTTACCTCCGGCAGATTTGGCAATAAGATACTCATAAAGAGCCGTGCGCAGATTGCCGATGTGCATATAACCGGTGGGAGATGGTGCAAAACGTGTGCGAGTTGTCATATTATTTATCCTTTATAAAAACTATTTTTTTAGCAGTTGTTGAGCGGCGGCACGTGCTTCATCAGTAATAACAGCTCCGGAAAGCATACGGGCAATTTCTTCTTGACGAGCAAGTTCGTCTAATTGATAAACTTTGGTAGTGGTTATATCATTAACCGTATTTTTTTCAACCTTTAAATGGTAGTCACCCAACGAAGCTACTTGGGGAGCGTGGGTAACCACTAATACTTGAACTTTTTGCCCCAGACGAGACAATCTTTCACCCACCGCACGAGCCACAGCTCCGCCGATACCGGTATCAACTTCATCAAATATCATGGTGGGAACGGAAGAAGTTTGAACTAAATTAACTTTAAGTGCCAACATAAAACGAGCCAGCTCTCCGCCGGAAGCAATTTTATTAATAGCACCTTGAGGAGAATTAGGATTGGTGGAAACCGTAAAGCAAACATCATCAGCACCGTTTTCCGACCAACGATCCTCACCTAAAGATTTTATTTCGGTAATGAATTTGGCCTTTTCCATTTTTAAGGGAGGCAATTCTCCCATAACCAACGCATCAAGTTTTTCAGCCGTTTTGACTCTTAATTGGTGTAAATTATTAGAGGATTCAATATAGGCTAAACGTTTCTGCTGTTCATCTGCTCGCAAATCACTCAGGCCGTCTTCACCTAAAGTTATAGCATTAAGTTTATCTTTGAACTGTTGCCAAACATCAGACAAAGCATCGACATCGCAACCATGTTTACGAGCTAAATCTTTGAGAGCAAAAATACGATTGTCAATATTTTCCTGTTCATTGGCGTTGAGAGCAACATCAGATGATGCATTTTCAAGTTCTTCGATTGCCTCGTTGACTTGAATCAGGGCATTATCCAAAGCTTCATAGATTGAAGCATATTTATCATTAACCAAGTTATTGGCACGAGAAACACCGGATTGTGCCGAACGTAAAGCCGAAGTTATGTCGGATGATTGCAAAGCCGAATAAGCATAATTAAGATTTTCGATAATTTTTTCAGCATGCATAAGTTCTTGACGACGAGTTTGCAATTCTGCCATTTCACCGACTTTAGGATTGATTTGTTCAAGCTCCTTCACCCAATGAGCAAGATTATCTTCATCTTCTTTGGCTTTGGCAATATTATTTTCAACTTCAATGCGCTTTTTTTGAGCTTCGCGATAAGAATTGTAAGCAGAACTGCAATCATTTAAGGATTTTTGTAATCCGCCGAAGTCATCTAAAATGGCGCGATGATTCGCCGGATTAAGCAGTCCCTGATTATCAAATTGCCCATGAATTTCCACTAAATACTTACCGATTTCTTTGAGTAATTTAGCTGATATGGGCTGGTCATTGAAAAATATTTTGCCGGTGCCGGAGGATTGCAAAGTGCGTTTAATCATAATTTCCGAAGAAGTATCCAATTCATTTTCAGCCAATAAAGCATTCAATTCAGGATTATTAATCTCGGAAAAAACCGCAGTTACCGATAACTTATCGGTGCCTTGACGGATAAGCGAAGTTTCAGCACGCCGCCCCAAAATCAACCCTAATGCATCCAATAAAATGGATTTACCGGCTCCGGTTTCTCCGGTTAAGACACCAAAACCGGAAGCAAAATCCAAATCCAATTTATCAATCAGGACAACATTATTGATATGAAGCGAACAAAGCATTATTCAAACCTATTTGGCCATAATTTCCTCGGCACGTTTGCACCAAATGCTGTCGGGATAGTTATGTTTTAATACTTTGTATGCTTTAGCTCCGTCTTCGTTTAAGCCTAAAATAGCGTAAATTTCAACCAAACGATATAAAGCCTCTTCAATTTGCGGAGTGGTTTGATAATCTTTAACTACAACACCAAAACGATTTAAGGCAGACAAATAGTTCTTTTGGTTAAGATAAAAACGACCTACTTCCATTTCTTGTCCGGCTAAGTGATCATTTATCAAAGCCATTTTAGCTTTGGCATCGGCGGCGTATTCACTCCCCGGAAAACGAGCTATTAACTGTTCAAAAGCTTCTTGCGCCTTAGCAGTGTTATCCTGATCTTTTTGCGAGCCGACAATTTGGTCGTAGTAGCAAAGCCCTCGCATATAATAGGCATAAGCGGCATCTTTATTGCCGGGGTGATAATGGATAAATCTATCCAAAGCAATTACGGCATCGTCATATTTTTCATCACGATAATAAGCATAAGCCCCCATTAATTTGGCTTTGGTAGCCCAAGAAGAATAAGGATGTTCCAATTCAAGTTTTTCAAAAGTTCCGGCTGCCTTAGACCATGCAGTATTTTGCATTTGTTCATATCCTAAATTATAAAGCTCTTCCGCACTCATATTTGATGTATCGGGAGCAGAAGCACAAGCTGCAATTAAAAACAACAAACTTAAAGCAATTTTTTTCATAATTATTCTTCCTCTATTGAATAGTTAGAACTGTTTGCAAACAGAGCTTGCAAAATTTGGTTATTGTGAAAATGTCCGCTATGGAAAGCGGTTAATTTTCCTTTAAGCGGAAAACCACTGGTCGCCATATCACCGATTGCGTCAAGAACCTTGTGATTGACACATTCGTTGTTAACGCGGAATCCGTCGGGGTTTAATATCTTATCACCGTCAAGCACCACCGCATTATCCAAACTGCCACCCTTGATAAGACCGATTGAACGCAGATAATCAATTTGCATTTTTTCACAAAAAGTGCGGCAAGGAGCAATTTGGGAGATAAATATATCCTCATTGATAACATTATTAAACTCTTGGTGTCCGACTATGGCAGAGGGAAAATCAATAGTAAAATGCACGGCGAAATCATCATCAGGTTCAAGGATAACATAATTGCCTTTATCGTCTTTGAACTCAACTTTTTGCAAGACTTTTAAGACATGGCGCGGAGCGGATTGTTCGGTTGTGCCGACTTTTTTCAACTCCTTATAAAACTGCAAAGCTCCGCCATCTAAAATCGGCATTTCCGGTGCATTGACTTTAATTACGGCATTATCAATTTTAAGTGCCGACAAAGCAGCCATCAGATGTTCTA
>CAMOLN010000055.1 GCA_946618745.1 uncultured Alphaproteobacteria bacterium
GGACGGATTATTGCCGGAAATTGTTGAAATCAAAGAACATCCTTGGTTTATAGCAGTGCAATTTCATCCGGAATTAAAGTCAAAGCCATTTGATCCGGCTCCTTTGTTTGTTTCTTTTGTTAAAGCGGCAATAGATAAGAGTCGGTTGATATAACTAAAGTTATATAACTAAAGCGAGGATTGTTTAGGTTATTTAAATATGATAATATGAAATTATAAAAAACAAACATATTACCAGAGGAGAAAAACCATGACAATACTCAGCAAAAATAATCAGTCCGGTCGTTCAATGATTGAGATGTTGGGCGTTTTGGCAATTATCGGTGTTTTGTCGGTCGGCGGTATTTCAGGATATTCCAAAGCGATGGCAAAGTATAAATTGACCAAAGCTCAGGATCAAATCACTATGTTATTAATGAACATCAGAACTGCTTATGCTACCAGTCCGAGTTATGACGGACTGACTGCCGGGAAAGCAATTGAATATAATCTTGCTCCGGCAGAAATGGCATCAAGTGATAAAACAAAGTTATTGGGAACTTATGGTGGAGAGGTTGAAGTTAAGGCTATTTCAGGAAGTGAAAATTATTTTCATATCACAATGCACGGACTTGGTAAAGAAGCTTGCCGTTCTTTGGCTACTTCTGATTGGGGTGCTGATGGTTTAGTCAGTGTCACTATAGAATCTGATGTTGCTGCAGATGCTACGCCTACAGTGTCTGCTACGTGTAATCCGGGCGAAAGCAGACCAACCTCAGGTGCTTTCTGCACCAAATGGTTACCTATAGAATTAGGTGATTTAGGAACATCTACAGGTAAGTTATGCGGTGAAGAAAAAAATATGATTACATGGGTTTATTACTAATTTGGTTAAAAATGATCTTCTCTTAAAAGCTCTTTGTTGAAAAATAAAGGGCTTTTTTTATTGTTACACACAATACCAACTAAACTTATTGATTATATTAATATTATAGGTATATAAGAAATATAATATATCCGAGAGGACTTTAATTGATGAAGTATATTGCTAATTTGTTAGTTTTATTGAGTATTTTTTTGCCCACGGTTGCTCGAGCCGCTTCTTTGGAAGAATTTACTCAAAATTTTTTGGCAGATGTTAAAACAATATGGAACGAAGGCAATTATGATGTCTATTTGCCTTTTTATGCTTGGCATAATCGCTTTGCTTATGATGATGAGCATATTCAGAAATATAATGAAAAAGCTTTTGGTTTCGGTTTGGGTAAATCGCATTATGATGAAAAAGGTAATTGGAGCGGATTGTATGCTTTCGGTTTTAAGGACTCTAATTATAAGTTGGAAACGGTTTTCGGTTATGCTTATATGTATAATTGGTTTTTGAGTGATGATTGGAATGTCGGTTTGGGATATACTTTAGGAATGACGCAACGTCATGAATATGCTTATATTCCGGTGCCAATGCCGCTTCCTTTGGCTGAGGTTAATTATAAACGCGCAATGTCGTTGCAAGCGGCTTATGTTCCGGGTTTGAAAAACTGGGGGAATGTGGCGTTGTTGTGGATACGTGCCAAACTTCAATAAAAACTAAGAAGTTCGTATAACAGCACATCTGAGGCAATTTTATAAGAACAATAAAAATTCACGTAGGCTTATCTACGCTAAAATTTTTCAAGCCTTTTAAATCACTTTATCTATACTGTTCTCCGAACTTTTTCGTTCGTATAACAGCATATCTGAAGAAGTATTTTTTATTATTTATGCATGCTATCCGCAGTTTTGATAGTTGATGCGGGAGATATAAAAAAATCCCCGCTTGAGGGCGGGGGAGTGTTAGTCTTTTTTGTTCGGGTTGTGTTCATAGAGCCACTTAGCTAGCTCTTCACAACGGCAAATCGAGGTTAAATCGGTTTCCTGCATATAGTAGTTTCCGAGTAGCTTCAAGAACTTATCGAGTTCTTCTTGTGTGTCGCATATCGGGGCTAATTGCCTAAGCCTGAAAGAAATCGATATACCGACGACCACTTTGTTATTGCCGAAGATGTCTAAAAGACATGGGGTGGCAATAATCGCGGAATTTTCTTCGCATCGTAACGTCACTACTTGTGCCGTGAAACCATAAAGCATATTATCCTCGCGGAAAACATCGCCGTTTGAAGCTTTAAGGCCATATCCGGCTTGGTTCCATCCTTGAAATGGTCGATCTTTGGGTGTTACCCGATCAAAAAGTCCGTAGCAGGGAGTTATTCTTTCCATATCTGCTACAACTTCTTTTCCACCGGGTAAGTTCTCTTTGTGAGAATTAAACACAAAATCGAGAAGTTGTATAAATCTCGGATCTTCAATATTAAAATAAGCCATAATTATATATTTTTTTAATTAATAATTCATTTTGTAGGTCATCTTATCTTCTGGACAAAAAATGTCAAGCAAAAAAATCCCCGGGCTTTTTGAGAAAAGCGCGGGGAGGAGGTTATAACCAATACAGAGCTTCGAACGCATTCGGATATCTTCCTCCTTGTTTGAAAAACCAAAGCATGAAAAATATTTTTTCACCTTCGTTCCATCGGTGCCATTCGGAAGTTTGTTTAAAATCCTCTTCGGTTACATAGTTTCGGTGGAGGAATAAAGCCAACTGTTGAGAATATTTTACAGCGGTTTTGTCAGGATAAGGTTGAAGAAGTTGATAAAATTCTTCAAGCTGTTTTTGTTCTCGGCAAGCCGGAGCCAGAGCGCAAATCGGAAAGCAATGGTCTGAATCTTCGTTGATACTGTTTCCCCAAAGCACAAAGAGCTTAAAGTTGCGAGCTAAAGGAATATCGTCAAAGTTAAACCACTCACTTTTTTCAGTGTCGGTATTGTAAATTTGAGCGATTTGTCCGTTGCAGCGTATTATTTTGAAAGGAAACGGTTCATTAGAAGTGCCGTTAAACATTTCGTTTGAACAATCGGCATAAACCTCAGAACGAGGATGTTCATTTTTATACGGTTTTGCCGGATTACGCAATAAGGCATGAGATGCAGAACAACCAAACACACCATCAAACAATGCTTGTTCCAAAGGGGTCTTTATTATTATTTGTTCCATAAAAATAAAATTTTAATTAATAATTATTTACCGCAAAAAATCATATAATACAAATTTTATTTTGCAAGCAAAAAAATCCCCGGGCTTGTCAGTGAAGCGCGGGGAGGAGGTCATTCAAAGAATAATTCACGAAGATCATTGATCTGAGGTGGATAGTTGTCGTCATGGATTTCAAAACGGCCGCCACGAAAGCCAGGCCGGCCTTTGAATTTTCCTTTTTCATCAGGTTGATTGTAATATATAAACCAATTAAGACGTCGCATGGCGTTGTCGTAATTGCTGTTTTTATTCCACCGTTGTTCAAGTTCTTTGAATTGGTCAACGGTTTTTACTACAGGTATTATGTCTTCGACATAAAACCAACTGGAAAATTGATTTTGACCGGCGTATAGTTCAAGTTCGTAATTAAAACAAACGAAAAATACGGTGAACTTTTGAAATAACGGGTAATCTTGCAAATTGATGACTTCGGTAGCATCATTGGCAAGATCAATAATTTCCCATGCTTCCAGTCCGTTGGCTCTTACCAACATTATGGGTCGAACGCGGTCGAAGTAGTCGAACAATCTGATTGGAAAAAACAAATGCCGTTTGTGGGTGGCAAAAAGCGGGTTGCGAACCATAAGCTTATTTTCGAAGCGGATAAGTCCAAACAACCGAAGATCTTCTTTAGTAAACAACGGTTCCATAATGATAAATTTTAATGATTAATAATTATTAACACGGAGGATTATAAAATTATTAATTTTATTTTCAAGAAAAAAAATTAACACCTTCAAAAAATACTTGCCAAATAAAAAAAAATGTGTTTTATTGCCTGACAGCTTTAGATGGTGCAACATACTCAAGCGGCCATGGCGGAATTGGTAGACGCGCAACCTTGAGGTGGTTGTGGGAGAACTCCCGTGAAGGTTCAAGTCCTTTTGGCCGCACCAAATAAGGCTTTTTTTATATTTAAATTGATATTTTTCTTATAATTAGACGGGGAGGTTAAAGAAAATGTTTAAAGTTTGCAAAACCGACAATAATCAGAAACTCGTTAAATTAAAGAAAAATAGACTTTATAATGGTTCATGGATAAATGTTATAAATCCGTCCAACGAGGAATTGGAAAAGCTAGCCAATTGGATCAGGTGGGATGTTGATACCTTAAAAAGTTCTTTGGATATTGATGAAAGCTCTCGTATTGAGTATGACAAAGATAATTTTATGATAATTATCAACCTGCCTTTGTTGGATGATGAAGGACAATTTGATACTTTGCCTTGTTCGATGATTTTTGCGCCGAAAAGTTTTGTTACGCTTTGCTCGCGAGAGAATCGTATTTTAGGTTCGTTTACCAAAGCTAATGCGGCTTATTTTGATACCAAAAATCCCGAGCAACTGATGTTGCGAATCCTGTTTAAATCAACTCAATTTTATCAAAGATATTTAAAGATTATCAATCGTAAAACCGAGCAGATTGAATATAATTTACGCAATACTACCAATAATAAAGAGTTATTTGCTTTGATGGAAATTCAAAAATCGTTGGTTTATTTTACTACCGCTTTGAGAGATAATCAGTTGGTTTTGCAGAAATTATTGCGTATGGTTCGCACTAAGACACTTAATAAGTCAATAATATTCAGCGAGGCGGATATTGATTTACTGGAAGATATTTTGATTGAAAACAAACAAGCAATAGAAATGGTTGATATGCACCGCACCATTTTGGAGAGTATGATGGACGGATTTGCCAGTGTGATTAACAATAATGTTAATCAAGTGATGAAATTTTTGGCGGCGATTACGATTATCTTATCAATTCCGACGATGTTAGCAAGTTTCTGGGGAATGAATGTAGGTTTGCCGTTTACGGACAGTCCGTGGGGATTTTGGTATGTTATTGCCATGTCAACAGTTTTGACGATTTTGGTAATATTATTTTTCCGCAAAAAGAAAATGTTTTAACTCATTTTTTGTGTGTATCTTAAGCTATCAGCTTGAGATGAAACGATTTAAGGCTTACACTGGTCGGCAATACAGGTTTTTATAAGAGAGGTTATTGTTTTGATATTGGGATTGGTTTGCGCTTTTGCGGTTATCATTATTGACCAATTAAGCAAATATGCGGTTTTGCATTGGTGGTTGGGGGAGCTTATCGGTATAAGGATAAATGATTTTTTCAATATAGTGAGAGCTTGGAATACCGGTGTAAGTTTTTCGATGTTTAATAATTACGGCAAATTAGGTGCTTATATTTTGTCATTAGCTGCCATAGTGATTGTGATAATGTTATTGTATTGGCTTAAATCGGAGAAAAACAGACTTTCTCAAGTTGCTTTAGGTTTGATTATGGGAGGAGCTTTGGGAAATGTGATTGATCGCCTGCGTTTTGGTGCAGTGTTCGATTTTTTGGATTTTCACATTGAGACTTCCCATTGGCCGGCATTTAATGTCGCTGACAGTTGTATTTGTATAGGTGCGGCGATTATTATTGCTCAGGCTGTTTGGGTTCAGATAAATAAAAGTAAGGAGAAATAAATGCGTATATTTATTGTATTGAGTTTAGTGTTAGCGACGGTTGCTTGTTCCGGTTGGGGCAAAAAAGAGTTAGGAATAGCCAATATGTCACCGGATGAGACAGTGGTGGAACAACGTAAACCTTTGTCTTTACCGCCGGAATTTGATGTTCGTCCGGTTGTCAAGGTTAGTGTTGATGAATAGAAACTTGCGTTATTTGCTTGTAATAGTTGCGTTTATTTGTAGTTTGGGGTCGGTGTGTTCGTCTCAAGCTTTCTTTGATAATATAAGTCAATTTGAGTTGAATAACGGACTTCAGGTGATTGTTATTGAAGATCATAAAGCACCGATAGTTAAACAGATGTTGTTTTATAAGGTCGGATCAATAAATGAAGCTATCGGAAAGGGAGGTTTGGCGCATTTATTGGAACATTTGATGTTTCGCGGAACTACTCGGTTTTCGGGGCAACAGTTTAATCAAATTATGGAGAGTAACGGTGCAGTCAGTAATGCTTTCACTTCACAGGATGTAACAGCTTATCATCAGTTCTTTGATGTCAGTCGTTTAGAAAAAATGATGGAAATGGAAGCTGATCGGATGCAGAATTTGTGTATTAAAGAGGAAGATTTTGCGGCTGAACGGCAAATAGTTTTTCAAGAACGAAAACAGCGTATAGATAATAAGCCGGCTGCTAAATTTTATGAGGCGTTAAAAAAGATTTTGTGGCAAAATCATCCATATAGCAGACAGGTTACCGGTGAAGATAGTGAAATATTAAATTTGAAATTAACTGATGCGGAAGAGTTTTATCGACAATATTATACTCCTGATAATGCTGTATTAGTGTTATCAGGGGATATCGAGCCGGATAAAGCCAAAAAAATGGCCGAAAAATATTTCGGTGTCATAAAAGGACAAAGTCAGATTAAAAAGTCAGATTTTCCGACTTTACCTCAAGATTATAAGGCATCTTTATTGATGAGATTGTCGGA
>CAMOLN010000056.1 GCA_946618745.1 uncultured Alphaproteobacteria bacterium
TGTATATTCTTGGAGAGAAAGTGATTTTTGCAAAGGTGCAAATGTGGGGCTAATCAAGAAAAACAAATAAATATGCTCTGACAAGTTTGCTTTTGTGTCGCAAGAGATACAGTAGGACGGAAGCGATTAAAAACAGCAAAAATGCTTGGTGAATCGGCTGAAGATATGCCGCAAGATTGACGAGTTTTTATTAAGACTGATATTTTTGACAACAAACTACAATAAATTACGAAAAGTCAGTCGGTTTATTCGAGAGTTTCGCGCAGTGAATTGAAGGAATAAGTCGCGAACAACGAAGATAAAGAAAATTAAAGCAACGAATCTGTTTTTTTATGATTGGTTGCGTTTGTCTTGAGGAATCTTTCGTTCAGCCATGGTGTTTAATTGTTTGGCATTTTATATGCCGAATTACGGGAGATTTTTGATGACAAAAAGAATGTTGATTGATGATACCCAACCCGAAGAAACCAGAGTGGTTGTAGTAAATGGCAATAAATTGGAAGATGTTGAATTTGAGAGCACTACCCGCAAACAGATAAAGGGAAATATTTATTTAGGTAAAATTATGCGGGTGGAACCGTCATTGCAGGCATGTTTTATCGATTACGGCGGAAATCGCCACGGATTTATGGCTTTTGGCGAGATTCATCCCGATTATTATAATGTCAGTGATGAAGTTTTGGCCGAGGTAGATAAAGAAGTTGATGAGATTATCGAAAATAAAAAAAGAATTGCCAAGGAAATTGAAGCTCAACGTGAGGCTCGGGCTAAAGAGAGAGCTTTAGCGAGAGAAGCGGCTTTAAGAGAACGTGAAGAACGTGCCGCTTCCGAAGTTGCTACTCAAGAGCAAAGTGAAGATAATACCGCAGAAGTTAATGCTGTCGTTCCGCAATATGAAGATGTGGAAGAAAAAGAAGTTTTGAGTCCGGAAGAACTGAAAATTTGCGAAGAGCAATTTATTGCCGAAGAAGAAGCCAAAGAAGAAGAGCAAGGCAAAAAACGCACTAAGAAACGTTTATTGAAAAAAAGATTTCGCAAACAAATTTCCTCAAATGTCGAAGATGAAGATAAAAATGATAAAGTTTTGGCTGAAGACATTGAGGAAGAAGATGCCAAAGTGGTTGATAATTGTGCAAGTGATAACAATAACTACGAGGAAGATCAGGCTTATAATCGTGCTGAAGATAATGATGATGACGATGATGAAGATGATAATAATGTTGAAGCCGAAGATGATGATGACAACGATGAAAGTTATGACAATATGAATTTTGAGTTGCAACGCAAATTAATTCGTGCACGCAAGTTGTATCATCGTTTCAAAATTCAAGATGTAATTAAAGAAGGACAGACAGTTTTGGTTCAAGTGGTTAAAGAAGAACGCGGCAATAAGGGCGCGGCGATGACCACTTATTTGTCTTTGGCCGGCAGATATTGTGTTTTGATGCCAAATCGTATTAAGAGCGGAGGAGTTTCACGCAAAATTACCAATGCGGCCGACAGACAAAGATTGAAGGGGATTGTCAAAGAATTACCGCTTAATCCCGATATGTCAATTATTGTGCGCACTGCCGGTGAGGAAAAGACTAAAGCAGAAATTGTGCGCGATTATAACTTCCTGATCAGAGCTTGGAATCAAATCAGAGTTGATGCTATTAAAAACAAAGCTCCTTTAATGGTGCATGAAGAGGGGAGTTTGATTAAACGGGCTTTGCGCGATATTTATACCAAAGATATTGCCGAGATTTTAGTGGCCGGTGATGAGGCTTATAAACAAGCTCGCAATTTCTTGAAAATTTTATCGCCTTCAAATTTGAAAAAAATTAAGCATTACAGTAATAATGAAGCACCATTGTTCCAAAAATTCCAGGTTGAAGGACAACTGGACAAACTGCATGATGCCAATGCTCAATTAGAATCCGGCGGTTATTTGGTGATTAACCCAACTGAAGCTCTGGTATCGATTGACGTTAACTCGGGACGCGCAACCAAAGAAAAAGATTTGGAAGAAACAGCTTTGAAGACCAATTTGGAAGCTTGTGATGAAATTGCCCGTCAATTAAAGCTGCGTAATTTGGCCGGTTTGGTAGTAATTGATTTTATTGATATGGATGAGCCTGCCAATAATCATGCGGTTGAAAAGCGGATGAAGGAAGCCTTGAAAAATGATCGTTCGCGAATTCAGGTCGGCAAAATGAGTATGTTCGGATTGTTGGAATTATCACGTCAGCGCGTTCACTCGGCTTTTTGGGAGAGTAATTATCAGGTTTGTCCTTATTGTCACGGACGCGGAATTACCCGCACGATGGAATCTGCCGCGATGTATATTTTAAGGACTTTGGAAGAAGAAGGTTGCAAAAATCGCTCCAGCAAAGTCAGCATCAGTGTTCCCTCCGATGTGGCGGTTTATTTGCTGAATTATAAACGCAAAGCATTGAGTGATATTGAAACAAAATATAAGATGGATGTCATTATTTGCGCGGACAATAACGTTAAATGCGTTACCGATTATAAAATCGAACGCACTAAAATTTGCGTGAAGGAAGAAAAAGTTGATACTCAATTGCCGCCGGTTATTGCTGAAGAAGCCGAGATAGCAGAAGAGACTGAGACAGAAGCGGAAATTAATGATGAGGAAAATGAAGAAATCAACGATGAAGCAGAGAATGAGGCGGATATCAGACCTAATTATAAAGAAAGGCGCGGTCGTTTTGATCGTCGCGGTCGCAGAGGAAGATTTGATCGTCGCGGAGGAAAACATCGCAATAATTATGGCGATGAACATCGGATGGAAAAACCGAAAACTTCGCAAGAACCGGTAATTCTCTATGACAGCCATGAAAGCGCTGCTCCGATACAAGAAGAAACACCGAAAGAGGAAAAGAAAGAAAAGTCTAATTGGTGGAAAAAACTGATTAAAGGATAAATATGTTATATCTTAACAGATTTTTATCAACAGGACTGGCGGCGGCGTTATGGCTGCTGCCGTTCTTTTTGAATAATGAGGCAAAGGCGGAAGGTTTGCGCCTGATTACCGATGAAGAAAGCGAAATTTTACTGGAACAAATCATAAAGCCTTTAATGCAAAAAGCCGGTCAGGTATATAGTCCTAATCATATTCATATTATTGATGATGCCACTCTGAATGCTTTTGTGGCCGACGGAAATCATCTGTTTATCCATACCGGAACGATTGTTGAAAGCGACAACGTTAATGAATTGGCCGGAGTGATTGCTCACGAAATCGGGCATATTAAGGGCGGGCATATCTTAAGGCAAAAGTTAGAAATTCGTGAGATGAATAATTTATCGTTGTTGTCGGCGGCTTTGGCGGGGGCTGCGGGAGTGTTGAGCGGACGAGCTGATGCAGCTTTTGCAATTATGTTGGGCGGACAAAGCTCGGCTTTGAATAAATTTATGCATTATCGCACCAATGAAGAACGGGCTGCTGATGAAACGGCGGTAAAACTTCTTAAAGCAACCGGACAATCGCCGGCCGGCATTCTTGAATTTATGAAAAAAATCGATAAGCAAAATCAATTAAACGGTCGTGTGGAAACCCCCTATTTCCGCACTCATCCGATGACGCCGGAGCGAATTGCCTTTTTTGAAAAGGCGGTGAAAGAAACTAATTTACCCACCAAATCACGTTATGATGAAGCATTTAATCGGGTTAAAATTAAAATTAAAGCTTATTTGGGAAATGCAGATACGACTATTAAAGAACTGAATAAATGTCAGGACAAAACGGAGTGTCAATACGGGTTGGCGATTGCTTATTTCCGAGATTTGCAATTTGAAAAAGCTTTTGAAAAAGCGGAAAATTTAGTGAAACGAGAGCCGAATAATCCTTATTTCTATGAAATTAAAGGACAGATGGAAATGGAAAACGGAAAAGTGCCACAAGCCCGAAGTTCGTATCGCCGTGCTTGTGAATTATCCCCCTATTCCAATGATATGAAATTCGGACTGGCTTTAGCCTTACTGGAAGATAATCCCGATAAAATGACGGCTAAAGAGGCTGTAAATTTGTTAAATAATATAATTGCCAAAGAAAAAAACAATTTTCAGGCATGGACTTTGCTGGCAAAAGCTTACGGTATCAACGGTGATATGGCAAGAGCCAACTGGGCGGCGGCGGAAAGTTTGGCAATTATCGGTAATTGGGAAGCGGCAGAACGAAAGTTGGCAGAGGCTGAAAAGCTATCCCCTGCTCCGCAACTGAAAATCAAAATTAATGATTTGAAAGAACGGATTAAACAAGAAAAGAAAAAAGATTATATATGATGAATGAAAAGATTGCAGATATGATTATCAGCAATCTTTTTTGGTTTGGAAGGCAACTCCGGATGAATTTTGTCAAGATGTTTTTTTATTGACAAAAAGCGGAATAACTGGTAAGTGAAAAGTAAATGAAATTATTATGTTGAACTTAAATATTTATATATTATGGAAGAAAATTCTAAAGAACAGACTTATTATGTTGAAAAAATTCAACGAGTAAGCGAAATTCGCACAAAACCAAGTGCTTGTGAATTTCGTCCTCTCAGTTATTTTGCTGATGTTATATATGCTCTTGGGGTAGATGGAAGAGCAGTAGGCTATTCCCAAAGTAAGCAAACCTTACTGATTCCCTACAAGATTAAGCCTGAATCATGTAAGGAGGCAATGAAACAGTTGCAGGAGCAGGGATATGATTTTGCACAAGATTGTAGATTTATTAATTTTGTGAGTAGGGTTAGCCATGTGCCCTATATTTGCACGATACCGCGACGCGGTATTCAAGCAATTGAATGTTTTCCCGATGCCGAAGTTTACCTTGTAGATGACAATGTACTCGGCTATTCTCCCGCCCAAGAAACTTTATTGGTGCTGAAGAAAAACTCTGTAACACGGACGATAAATAGCCTGAAAAACCGAAAACCGTGGGGATTCTTGCACGGTGATGTAATGTTGGCAAGTTTTGAATTCTCTTCCGACTTGCTCTACAGATAAACGAAAAAACCAGCTCCTCGACTTAGGTCGGGGAGTTTTTTATTGACAAAAAGCGGAATAACTGATAAGTGAAAAGTAAATAAAATTATTATGTTGAACTTAAATTGTTTTATTATGAATATAAGAAAAATTGCAAAAGTAAATGACCTTCATACAATTATGGATCATTTGCCTCCACGGTGTTCGGATGCAAGACTTTATCGCATGAAAAATGGTCAGGTGTTTTTGTATTGCTCTTCTGAACAAATCATACTTGTTCCCAAGGATTTTGATTTGAAACAAGAGAGAGAGCATTTGGAGGAAAATGGGTTTAGCTTCTTAGGTTGCAGGGATGTCAACTTTGTAAGCAGAATTGAATTTGCACCCTATATTTGCACGATCCCACGAAATGGAATAGATGCAATTAATTGCTACCCTGATGCTAAGTGTTTTACCGTAAACGGTCACTTGGTAGGATATTCTTTGAGCAAAGAAACTTTGATTATTGTATACAAGGGGCCTCGCACAGCTTCCAAGAGACAAATAATCAGAGATATTATGCAAAGCGAATTTTTTGAATTTGCTCCAAGGATTCAAAGTAAAGTTCAGAACCCCTCCTCGGAAAAAAGCAACTCCTCGACCTAGTCGAGGAGTTTTTTTATTGACAAAAATTGAAACAACTGATAGAAGAAAGGTAAATGAAATTATTATGTCTAACATTAAATATATAATATTATGAAAAAAACAGAATCAATGATTGTTCCTCAAGGCAAGTATGGTGTAAGGATAGTAAAAATGGTGCCTTACATTTGCACAGTTCCCGGAGGTGGGGTTCGTGCCATCAGATGCTACCGAGATGCTCATACTTATCTTGTTGATGGTAAGCAGGTCGGATATTCCCTAAAAGAACAAACTTTGCTTGTAACAATGGGTTGTTCACCCAAAACAGCTATAAAGGCTTTTATAGCTATGGGGAATTTTGTATTTGCCCCAGATATCATAAAGGCTTATAAAATTGCTGTAAAAAAAGAAGAAATCTCCTCGACCTAGTCGGGGAGTTTTTTATTGACAAAATAAGAGGATTGCTCTTGCTCGCCTGAAAAGGCGGGCTTTTTTGTATTTAAATTAGTTTGTAAATCCGTGTGGTGCCAGTTTTGCTTATTTAATCCGCCGGTGTATATCTAACAACACTTCTTTCAAAGGATTTGGAAAATAATCAAAATCGGTAAATTCTGAACGAGTATGAGCTAAACTATAGATTATAAAAGCCTGTTTGCAAAATATAAAGAGTTTCTTCAGGATAACATAAAAAGACAATACTTTCCATTATATTGATATATCTTATAAAAATGAATATCATTCACTACAAACAGTTGGATAAACCCAGTTTCCATCACATTTTTTGCAATTTCCATCTAAATTATAGCGATAATCACAAGCTTGTTCATCAATATTCCAAGCTCTGTTATTTTTAAGACAATCTTCTTGATTTATATTTTCTCGAACAAATGATTTACAATATTCAACATCATTACAATCTTCAAAATCCATAACTTTTTGGATATTCGGCAATATAAAAATTAAAGAA
>CAMOLN010000057.1 GCA_946618745.1 uncultured Alphaproteobacteria bacterium
CAATTGTGGTTATGGTAGTCTTACGGGTGCAACGTCCATCTATATAAGCTCCGGGTTCAATAGCAATAGTGTTGTGCGATGCATCGCCCAATAATTTTGCTGATTTGGCAATGAACAAGTCATTAACATCAGCTTTACCTTTCAAGGTTCCGAAAAGTTGCAAATTGGCAGTTTTAATTGATCCTTCAACCATTCCTTTGGATCCGATTATCAATTCGTCACAAGTGATATCTCCGGATAATTGTCCGTCAATATGGATAATTCCGTCGCTAATTATGTCACCGTTAATGCGAGAATTTTCGCCGACAATGGTGGGAACGGGAACTCCGTTGGTGTTGTGGCTTAATTTACGTGCTAATTTTACATAAAGTAATCTTTTTAAGTTTTTCATTTGACATCTCCAATTTATTTAAGAAATTTTTGCTTGAATAAACGGCAAAGGATTAACCGGCCGTCCTTGATATAATATTTCGTAATGCAGATGAGGACCGGTAGAACGTCCGGTGGATCCGACTTCACCTACTGCAGTATCAGAACTTAGTACTTCCCCTTCTTTAACGTAAATTTTTGACAAATGAGCATATTTAGTTGAGAATCCGTTACCGTGATCGATAACAATCAAATTGCCATAACCGCGGTTTGAATACTCAACTTTGGTAACACGCCCTTTAGCCATAACTCTGATTTTATTTCCGGTTCTGGATGCTAAATCAATACCCTTATGACCGGTTATTTTACGGGTAAACGGATCGGTGCGAGCTCCGAATTTGGAAGTTAACCAATAGCTCCATACAGGTTTTCCGAAAGGAACGCCACGAGCAACTTCGCGATAATATTCAACGTCTTCAACAGCTTTATAGATATCTGATATTTTATCAATAATTTCTTGATCTTTTAAATCAATAAAAGATGATTTTTCGAAAACTCCTCCTTTGGAATTGCGTTTTTTGGAATTAGCCAAAGGATTAAAATATAAACCTTGAGCTTTCAAGGCTTCGTTTATTTTGGAAAAAGAACTCTTAATTTTATTTATTTCACTTGAAGCGATGGCTTCAACTTTGCTGAAAACATCCATTTCGGCTTTTTTGATGTTTTTGACGGCTTCTTCCATTTCGGCGAGCTGTTCACGTAGGGAATCGCGTTCGGCTGTTGCTAAATCTCGTTGAAGTATTGCTTCATTTAAATCAATTTTTTCATTGACCTTTTTATCATCCCAACCTTTTTCGGCACTGATTTGTTTTATTTTATCTTCAACAATCGAAGCTTTCTTTTTATAGGTTTCAATTTCTTTGGTTTGGCTGGAGTTTAAGACTTCTTCAATATTGCGCTGAATGGCCATAAAATCGCCCATTAATTCTTCGTAAGCATCTTTGGTGCGAACCAATTCCATATCTTTTTTGTAAATAATACGGTCAGACTTATTATAAACATGATATGCTCTGGCCCCAAAAGCACAAGCAAGTAACAGAACTATCAGAGCGATAATCTGAAAACGTGATGACAGTTTAATTGCTCGAGCCTTTCCCCCGGAACGAAAAATAATTTCCTTCTCGGAAAACCATGTTTTGTTTTCCGTATAATGAGGAGAATAGGTATGTTTAAGCTGTTTTTTGTAGTGCATGCCTAACCTATATTGTTAACTTTGTTGTTCAGCTATAACATAAAATAAAAAAAAATAAACCTTTTTTTGCAAGTAGCTAACATCGTAGTTAGTAAGTTAGAAAAATATGATATTTTATTTACAAATTACTAAAAATATATTTGTTTATCTCAATAATACTGTTGATAATATTTTTTAGAGTTGAATTATTGTAAGCGACAGTAGTATTTTCATAATTGTGAGTTGAGCGTTTTTTTAGAGAAGTGGGGATAATCTTGCAGAGAAGTCTCTTAATGTTGTTAAAATGGACAGCGGTTTTGCTTCCGGGTATTTTATTGGCAAATATAGTATGGTTATTTGGAGTTAATACCGTATTTATGGATGATTTTGAGCCAATTGCAGATTTTATTAATATTATTAACGATAGAAAAATTGATTGGAATGCTTTGTTGGCATTACATAATGAGCATAGGATAGTGATTCCTCGTATTATTACTCATGTTATTGCTTATTTTACTCACTATAATACCAAATTTTTGATGATGTTTTCGGTATTACTTTTAATTTGGGGATATTTAATTTTTATCCGATATACCGTTCAAAAAAAGATAAAAGAATTTAGTTTGAAGGATATTTTATATGCTTCAGTTATAGGTTGTTGTTTATTCAGTTTAAAGCAGTATGAAAATTTGCTGTGGGGTTTTCAAATTGCGTGGTTTTTGATTGAGTTTTGTGTAATTTCGGGGTGTGCGTGTTTAGTTTTATATATGGAAAACAAAAAACGGATATGCTTATGTATGGCCATAATTATGGGAGTATTATCTTCTTTTTCGTCATTGCATGGTTTGGCAATATGGCCGTGTTATTTAGTAATTGTATTGTTAAATCAATTTGAACAAAGGCAATTTGATTATAAATTGTTGCTTGTGATTATGGTAACAACAATAATCATATTTTTGCTGTATTTTCACAATTATTTTCTTCCGGAAGCAGATATTCTTAGTACGGGTAAAGCTAAGTCATTGATGCAAGTCGTAAGCTTTTTCTTTATGAATTTAGGGTGTGTTTTAGTTTTTAGTAATGATGCTACAATGATGAAAATTGCCGGAATAACAGAATTCGTTTTGATAACATTTTTATGTTTTGAAACGTTGGTAAATAAAACTATTCGTAAAAATTTACTTTCAATAAGTTTAATCGTTTTCGGTTGCGGTGTTGCCTTGATGTTGGGAATAGGGCGTGCCTCTTGGGGAATTCCGGGGAGATATATGACATTTCCCTGTATAGTTGTTGTTGGTTGTTTGGGATTACTTTACAATTTTAACGGTAAAAATTTATGGAAAAAAAGGTGGCTGTGGGTATGTTTTATTATTTTAAGCGGAATGAGCTGTTTGACAAGCTATTATTCCTTGCAACAGTATGCAAAATTATATAATGCCAAAATGATAGCAGCGGCAGTTATGATTGATTATAAAAAAGAACCATTGTATATTTTGCGCTTTATATATCCGTTTAAGACGTATGAAGAGGCGCAAAGGAGAATAGGCGATATAGAGCATGCAAATTTATCATTTTTTTATGAATTGAAGGGCAGTAAGTAATGAATATAGGAGTTATTGGTTTAGGGTATGTGGGGATTACTTTTGCTGCGGCAGCGTTGATGAAAGGACATCAAATTTTCGGGATTGAAGTCAACCAGCATATAAAAGATTGTTTGGCTGATAATATGGCGCATTTTTTTGAACCGGGGTTAAATGAAATACTGCAGGGTAATAATTCCAATTTGCATATATCAAATAAATTTTCTTCGAAGAAAGTATTTGATGCTTTTGTTATTACAGTAGGGACACCGTTAAAAGATGGCACTACAATGCCTAATTTTGAGTATATAAAATCTTCTCTTGAAACTTTACGCGAGGTTTATGATGGTTCTCAACTCGTTATATTGCGTTCTACAGTATCTGTGGGGACAACCAGAAAAATAGTTTTGCCGTTTTTGGCAAACTTATGTGGTAAATCTGAACAAGAAATTTTGGTTGCAATGTGTCCGGAAAGAACAGTTGAAGGAAATGCTGTTAATGAATTGATTGAATTACCGCAAATCGTTTCAGGAAATAATTCTAAATCTTTAGTTCTTGCGAAGAAATTATTTTTAACCCTGACATCAAAAGTTATTGAAGCCAGTTCTTTGGAAGAGGCTGAACTTATAAAATTATATTGTAATACATATCGCGATATGATGTTTGCTATTGGTAATGCTTTTGTAATAGCGGCTCAGACTTTTGGTGTTGATGGGGGAGAAGCTGTCAAAAAAGCAAATGAAGGGTATAGGCGTTGCAATATTTCTCAAGCCGGTTTTGTTGCCGGTCCGTGTCTGGAAAAAGATGCTTATATTTTAACTAATAATATGCAGGATGAAGAAGTCAAAAAATTTATTTTACAAGCCAGAAAATATAATGAAAATTTGATTGATAAAGTAATTGAGTGGGTTAAATTAACCATAGGAAAACCGGCAAAGGATAAAATTATTGCTGTTTCAGGTTTGGCATTTAAGGGAAATCCTGAAACTTCTGATTTAAGAGGTTCGGCAGCGGTTAAAATCATTCGTAGGTTAAGTGATGAAGGGTATAATCTCAGATTACATGATTTTAAGGCAGATAAAAAAGAAATAGAAGCTCTGGGGTGCGGCGCGGTTTATGATGATGTTGCGACTTTGGTTGACAATGCTTGTTTATTAATGATATTAAATAATAATCGCAGTTATGGTAAGCTTGAGGCTAAAATATTTGAAAAGCAACGACAATCTTTTAAGATACTGGATATTTGGGGTGTGGCATCAAATTTGTTACAAGATGAAACTGTTGATGTTGTAACAATAAATAATATGTTTATGAGGAATAAATAATGAAAATTTTAGTAACCGGTTCGGCCGGATTTATTGCCGGATATTTGATTGATAAATTGTTGAAACAAGGTCATGAAGTTTGGGGAATCGATAATTATTCCAAATATGGTAAAATATCCAAAAGCTATGATAACCATCCCAGGTATCATTTCACAGAAGGTGATTGTAAAGATGTGGCATTAATGAAAGAAATGATGAGTGATGTTGATCAGGTGGTTGCTATTGCCGCTATGATAGGGGGAATTACTTATTTTCACAAATATGCATATGATTTGTTGGCGGAAAATGAACGTATAATGGCATCAACATTTGATGCGGCAATTTGGGCAAATCGCTGTAAACATTTGCAAAAAATTAATGTTATTTCTTCTTCGATGGTTTATGAAAATACGGTTAATTATCCATCTTTAGAAAATTCTGCTTATGAATGTCCTCCGCCGTATTCTACTTACGGGTTTCAAAAACTTGCGGTTGAATATTATGCAAAAGGCGCTTGGGAACAATATCATCTTCCTTATACGGTTATCAGGCCTTTTAATTGTGTGGGAATTGGCGAACAACGGGCAAAATGTGAAGCCGAAGTTATGTCCGGTAATGTTAAATTGGCAATGAGCCATGTGGTTCCGGATTTAATTCAAAAAATTTATAAGGGACAAAATCCTTTGCACATATTGGGTTCGGGCAATCAAATAAGATGTTATACTTACGGCGGAGATTTAGCGGATGGAATATGTAAATGTATTGAAAAAGAAGCAGCTGTTAATCAAGTTTTTAATTTATCAACACCGGTTGCTACCACAGTTAAGGAATTAGCTGAATTAATATGGAAAAAAATAAAAGGAGATGCTCCGTTAAGTTTTGTTTATGATGAACCTTGCGTATATGATGTGCAAAAAAGAATTCCATCAGTTAAAAAAGCCAGAGATTTATTAGGGTTTGAGGCAAATACTAATTTAGATACTATTTTAGATGAAGTTATACCATGGGTTGAAAAGCAAATTGAGTTAGGAAATATATGATGATTGATATAATAGTTCCGGCTTATAAAGAGGGAAATAATATTTTAAGGTTATTTAGCGAGATAGAGGAGGAGATTAAATCTCCGCATCGGGTAACGGTAGTATGTGATATGACTGATGATCCTACGGTTGATGCGGTAGAAAAAGTAAAAAATGATTATAATTTTCCCTTGAATGTTGTGATAAATACTTATGGCAGAGGGGTTATTAATGCTATAAAATTCGGGATAGATTATGCTTCGGCGGAATATATTCTGATTATGATGGCGGATTGTTCAGATAAATTAAATGTCGTTGATGAGATGTTTCAGAAAATGGAGAAAGGTTTTGATTTGGTTTGCGGATCACGTTATATGAGCGGAGGAAAGCAAATTAATTCGCCTTTTTTGAAGGGATTTTTATCCAGAATGGCCGGTTTGAGTCTGCATTGGTTGAGTAGAATTCCAACTCATGATGTTACTAACAGCTTTAAGATGTATCGTAAGGATATGTTAAGAAATATCAAAATAGAAAGTAACGGCGGATTTGAAATAGGTATGGAAATGACGGTTAAGGCTTATGTGGCGGGATATAAGATAACCGAAATTCCTTCGGTTTGGATTGAACGCGATGTAGGAAAATCGAATTTTAAATTATGGAGTTGGCTTCCCCGATATTTGTATTGGTATTTTTGGTGTTGTTATAAAAAATTAAAAAAAATAATTTAAAATAAAATGAACCTTTTTTAATTTACCATCGTTTTAAGTGGTATGAAAGGAGGAAATATGACAGATATTTCAGATTTGATTAGAGAAGCAAAACCGCTTTATTTTAAGCGTAAGCGTCGTAACAAAATGATCAAGACCGGGGCTTCGGTTTTGGCTGCTGCTTTGTTGTTATTTGCTTTCATACCGCAACAGAATAATTATTCTTATTCTCCATATTGGGATTTGGGTGAAGGAGAATATCAACAAATAAGCTATATCGAAGATATGGGTTTGCCGGTTGATGAT
>CAMOLN010000058.1 GCA_946618745.1 uncultured Alphaproteobacteria bacterium
AAAATGGCAAAAATGTTACTGGTATAAACCACAAACACATCTTGAGTAATCAAAAATATCGCCGGTATGCTGTCAAGTGCAAAAACCACATCCATCAATTCAATCACCAACAGCGCAAAAAACAGCGGAGTTATGTAATGCTTACCATTTTGTTTGATGAAAAAATGTGCTCCGTGAACTTTACCTGTTACATGAAATAATTTTGATACTAATTTGAAAATGCGAGAATTTTCAAAATCATTATCTTCTTTCTCTTTGCCGAATAACATCTTGGCACCGGTATAAACCAATATGCCGGAGAATACATACAACACCCAGTGGAAATTGCTGATCAGTGCTTCACCCACACCGATTAATAATGCCCGCATAACTATCGCGCCCAATATTCCCCAAAACAATACCCGATGTTGATATTCCCTCGGCACCCCGATTGAAGAAAACACCAACGACATAATGAATATATTGTCTAAAGATAAGCTCTTTTCTACCAAAAATCCGGTGAAGAAATCCAGCCCTTTTTCGCTTCCTTCTTCATAAATCACAAACAATCCGAAAATACAGGCCGCTGCAATATACAATATGCAAAGTGTCAAAGTATGTAAAAAATTGGGAACCTCATTTTTACGATTGAATAAAAACAAGTCAAAAAACAATAACGCTAATACCACAATTCCGAAAATACTCCACATGACCACCGGTGAAAAAGCTTGATGCGGAGCTGTCAAAAAATCCCAAATTCCCATAATCTTAACCCTCTAAAACATAAAAAAAGGGCAGGGAACTATCCTCTGCCCATAAATATTAGTTAGCCGCTGTTCTCAACGAATTGATAATTGTGGTCGCCGAGTTCAAAGCAGCCTCATCCAAACCGGCTTTTTGCAAAGCTAATTTTTTGATACAACCTTGCGAAATATCTTTAGCTGTAGCCATAACTCCGGAAGTAAACAAAGTTCCGTTGGTCAATCTGGTTTGAGCATCAGTCATAATGCAAGAATTCAAATTTCCCATATCCGAAGATTGCAAAGCACTTAATGTATCACAAGCGGCCAAACCTAAAACGGCAGCCAAAATAAAATATTTTTTCATCTCTTACTCCTTATAAATCAGATTCAATCACCAAAATTCTTAACACTGTTCATACTGCTTTTCAAGCAAAATACCTCGGTTATCAAATACCTCTATTTTTTCTTAAAGTATTTTAATTTGATTTTTACGGTTTTGGGTAAACTGAAATAACACTCTATTGAACTTAAAAATATCAGCAAATATCCCATCGCCTCGCAGGCTTCTTCAAACATTTCTTTAATATCGGAAATACGCTTAACCCCCAGCACATTAATCACAAAACTGCGATGACCTATACATTGTGCAATCGGTATGATTATTATCATGGCACAGCTCATCATATAAAAAGACGGTGAGGTAAAAAAACGCACCAATGTTTTTTTTAAGCTGTTACGATAGTGCCAAGCCATATAAAAAGCAATAAGCGGAAATATAAAACCGATTCTCCAACTGATTATCGGCAACAATTCGTCCAATACCTTATCTAATTCTCTGGTTGCTCCCAAAAAAGAGCAAGATGCCAACAACCACAATACCGGAGCATATTCCGGTCGCAAAAATAACTGCAACAAAAATATTAATCCCGAGCTTATTAATAATCCTAATTGGATATCTTCGACTACATATACCTCGGCGAAAGTATTTCCGCGATAAATCGAAGATAAATAATGCATAAAAAATATAAACCCGAACAAAATGCAAAAATAAATAAATTGACGAACGGCATTATATATAACGGTTTTATCAGCTTTCGAAAAAAACATTAAGTCCAAACTCCCAAAATTATCCGCTCAATCTAGTATAATAAAAAAACAATGTCAATTTAAAATAAATACTTGCTAAAAATGTTTTTTTTTAATAACTTGATGACGAGCTTATCAAAAAGTTTTTTACAGGAGATACGAATTATGAAATTTATAAAATATACTTTACTGGCATTGTTGTTGATTATCATTATAGCGGTTGCCGGCGTATGGTTTTATCTGGATACCATCGTTCAAAAAGCCGTTAACAAATATGGTTCACAACTTATTGGTACAGAGGTTAATTTGGAGTCTTTTTCCCTCGACCCGTTTAAGGGTATCTTAAAAATCGGCGGTTTGACAATTGGCAACCCCGATGGTTATTCAGCTCCCAAGCTGTTGACTTTAGGTGGTATTAATGTCAAAGTTGATCCCAAGAGTTTGTTTAAGGATACGATCATAGTTGAAGATATTACCATTGACAATCCGACCATAACTTATGAAATGCCAGATTTTTCAACCAGCAACGTAATGCATGTTCAGCAAAATGTAGCTCAAAATTCCGCAGCTGAAGACAAAAAAGCTGAAGAAGAAGCTGAAAAGAATGAAGAAGGCTCAACTAAAAACGTTGTTATTAAAAAAGTATCTGTTGCCAATGGTGCTTTAAGTGCTATCACTCCGTTGCAAAAGAACGAAACCGCTTTAAGTATTGATTTGCCAGCCGTAGAAATGTTGAATCTCGGCGGTGAAGGGCAAAAACTCACCTTAAAAGATTCGGTAGTGGAAATCTTCAATAAGATTTTATTCAATGCTATTTCTACCGTAACCAAGGTTTTAGGCAGTGCCAAAGATATGGCTCAAAAAGCAGCCGGAGCGGCACTTGATACAGCCACCAACGTTACTGACGAAGCATCCGAAAAGACCGGAAGTTTTCTCGACAGCCTCAAGTTTTGGGAATAACAATCTTAAAATGACATTAAAAAGGCGGAAAATAAAATTCCGTCTTTTATTTTTTTAGTAATTCATCAACAAAAGCGGGCAGTGTGGTACCGGCCGGTCCTGTAATATGCTTATCGAAATAAAAATTATTGGAAGTTTGTTCCAGATTAAACTCAACCGTATCAGCCCCATAATATTTTGCGGTTTGCACAAAAGCTGCCGCCGGAAATACTACACCTGAAGTTCCGATAGACAAGAATAAATCGCACTTGCGTAATAAGGTATCTACTTGGTTCATATACAGCAGATCCTCACCGAAAAACACGATATTAGGTTTCATCATTCCTTGCACTTGGCATTGCGGGCAAATCGTTTCGGTATCAACATCTCCCCAAGTCTCCAAGATATGTCCGCAATTTAGGCATACCGCTTGATTGATAACTCCGTGAATGTGATAAATATTTTGATTGCCGGCTTTTTCATGAAGTGTATCAACATTTTGCGTAATCACAGAGATATTGGCCCCCGTATATTCTTTTTGTAATTTAGTGATTGCCAGATGTGCCGGATTAGGTTGCGCTTTATTTAATTCCAACTTCAATTCATTATAAAAATCATGCACATAAGCCGGATTACGTAAAAAAGCCTCGTGAGTGGCCACATCTTCCACCTTATGATTATTCCACAATCCGTTAGCCGCCCGAAAAGTTGCTAACCCCGATTCGGCTGATATGCCGGCACCGGTCAAAATAAAGATATTGCCGTATTTTTTCATAGTATAATTCCCAATTAGCACTTGCTTTAATTCAATAATATAACTATAATCCGCAACTGGGTTTGGTGCAATAAAAAAGGAAAAGTTAATGAAAAAATATTTACTTAGCTTGTTATTAATCTTAGGTCTGACCGCTTGCGGAGATAAGACCGACAGCACAAACAAAGTTGAAAAAAATATCATTAAAATCGGTGCAATTTATCCTATGTCAGGAGAATATGCCCACTTTGGTGACGCGATGAAGAATGCCGTTAAAATGTTTGTAGAAGATAGCGAAACCAAAGATTCGGTTTATCAATACAAATTTTTCCTTGAAGACGGAGCTTTTGACAAAGCTCGAAGCGCGGTTGTTGCCAAAAAGCTTATTGATATAGACAAGGTTGATGTCATCATAACTTTGGGTTCTGATGTCGGATCAATAGTGTCTCCGATAGCTCAAGAACATAAAGTAATTCATTTATCTATGGCCACTGAGCCGAATGTTGCCAAAGGCGAATATAATTTCACCATCAGCACTCCGCCCAATAAAAATACCGGCAAAATGATTGACGAATTATTAAAATTAAATCTCAATAAAGTTGCTTTTGTGATACAAAACACGGCTGTAATGCAATCGGTTGCTGCACCTATTCGTCAGGCCGGACGCGATGGTAAGATCAATATTATATCAGATAACACTATCAATAGCGGCGATAGGGATTTTCGTATTCTGATTTATAAAATATTACAAGACCAACCAGATGCGATTATTGTGCAATTACAACCGCCTGAGTTGCAAATTTTTGTAAAGCAATTGCGTGAAGCCAATAAAGATATAGTAATTACATCGGTTGAATCTTTCGGTTATCCTGAAGACAAAACCTTGTTTGAAGGAACATGGTTTTCCGGTGCGGTTGTTCCGACCAAAGCTTTTATAAATAAATATAAAGAAATTTTTGGAACTGACGCAACCGACTATTCCGAATTATTTTACGCTGCTATGGAAGTTATAAGTGCATCTTATACCTCTGATGACAAGGCTAAAGTTATAGATAATATTACCAATTTGAAGAAGAGAAGTTTTTCAATTGGTGACTTTTCATTTGATCAAGACGGTATGATGCAAACTGAAGCTTATCTCTATACTATCAAAAACGGTCAAATCGAACCGATTTATGAATAAAACAATAAATTGGTCATATTTGAAATTATAAAGGAATAAACATATGAAAAAATATTTACTGGGCTTATTTTTAGTGCTTGGCTTAACTGCTTGCGGGGATAAGGCAGATGAGCAAAATACCAATCAAAAACCGACCGTTAAAATCGGAAATGGAAAATTGGTTGATATAAAGGAGTAAAATTGCGATTTCTTTTGCTTTCATGTTGTGCCCCTTGTTCTTGTGCGGTTATAAAAACCTTAGCCGAGAGAGGGGAGAATTTTGCCGTTTTGTTTTATAATCCTAATATCCGCCCATTGGAAGAATATCAAAAAAGATGTAGTGAAAACAAGAGATTATGTGATTTATTTAAAGTAAAATTTATTGAGTTGGAATATGATAACGAGCGTTGGTGTGAACTGACTAAAGGCCTGGAAGACTTGCCCGAACGTAGCGAACGTTGCTCAATTTGTTTCGGTATGCGCTTGCGTCGTGCTTTTGAATATGCTCGTGCTAACGGCTATGATGCCGTTGCCAGTGTTTTAGGCGTCTCACGTTATAAAGATTTAAACCAGGTAAATCGTGTTGCTCATGAAGAAGCCGAGCGCGCCGGACTGCCATATCTCGAAATTGAGGGCAGAAAAGGGGGATTGCAGGAACTTCGTTCATCACTTATTAAGGAATTAGAGTTATATAATCAAACATATTGTGGATGCAAACCCAAATAAAGGAGGCGAAATATGTTTTTTGAGAATTGGTTTACCCCTAAACCTTTCAATAGCGGTTATTTGCCGGAAGCAAACGGACACTTGGTTTATTATGCCGAATATGGCAACTCTCAAGGCATTCCGGTTTTATGTTTTCATGGCGGACCGGGAGGAGAAAGTAAAGCAAAATATGCTAAAATAGCCGATTTGAAAAAATATCGTGTTGTAATGTTTGACCAACGCGGTTGCGGAAAATCAACTCCTTTAGGAAAAGTTGATAATAATACCACCGGCGATTTACTTGATGATGTCTCACGTTTGTTAGACTATCTCAGAATCAATCAAAAAGTTATTGTTCGTGGTGCTTCTTGGGGCTCAACTTTGGCTCTGCTCTGGGCTGAACGTCATCCCGAACGTGTTGAAAAATTATTGTTGTCGCAAATATTTTTAGCCAATGATGAATCCTCACGTTGGGAATTGGAAGATAGTGCCTATTTCTTTCCGGAGTTTGTGGAATATATGAATCATGCTTCCCAAGATAATATTGTTGCTTATTATAACCAGTTGATTCAGTCTGATGATGTTGCTAAACAATTAGATGCCATCAATCACGGCTGTTGGTATGAGCGCATTTGTGGCAGTATGTCACCGCAATTTGCTTCTTTTAAGGAAGTGACCGAAAAACAGCTTGCTTCTAATCGTGTATATATGCACTATGAAGCTCACAAATTTTTCTTAAAATCCGATACAATTCTTGATAATATTAACAAAATCAAGGATATACCGACGATAATTATTCATAATCGTCTCGATATGGTTTGTCCTTTCAAAGGAGCTTATGATTTACATAAAGCCATGCCAGATTCGCAATTGATAATTGTACCGGAGTTCGGTCACTCAGGAAAATTATTACACAAAGTCATTAAAAAGACCTTTTCCGCTATATTAAGGTAGCAAATAATGAAAGTGGCGTAAATGTCTGATTTTGAAAATTTAATTTTGCAAGAAAAGTATAAGGTTTTATTAAATTCTTCTTTAAAAAATCAAATAAAATTTATTGATGCACTGATGGAGGATAAATCAAGACTTAATGAATATTTT
>CAMOLN010000059.1 GCA_946618745.1 uncultured Alphaproteobacteria bacterium
CATTTTTTTAGACAGAGATTCCATTTTTTGATTTTCCAATAAAGCTTTTACCTCATTTTTGTCGGGAGTAAAGTTTTTGTTCTTTTCCGGGTCAAAGACTTGTAATAATTTTACAATGTAGTATCCATCGCCAATAAGAATTGCATCACTTACTTCGTTAATGTGCATTTTGGATAAGCGCATTTCCAAAGCTGATAACATTTTACCGGAGTTTATCCAACCGAGATTTCCGCCATTGGAAGCCGACGGGGCTTCAGAAAAGCGAGCAGCATATAATTCAAAACGAGGATCTTCACGCAGACGAGCAACTAAAGTGTTAATATCGGCGGCATTTTCTTTTTTGATGTATATTTCCAATACCTGATATTTTTTGATACTCATATCTTCGGTAATATCACGAATGGTATCATCAATTTCAGTTTGAGTGATATTGGCGGTTTGATAATATTTTTTGCGTATAAGTTTAACCCAGGCTAATTCGGATTTAATGTTTTCAGCCAAAGCATTACGGTCAATTTTTTTAGACTTAAGGTTATCAAGATTTATTTTATTGCGTTGTGCCCAAATTTTCATTTGGTTATTGAGTTCTTTGTCATCTATTTTAATGCCGTTTTTTTCGGCGGCTTGTAATTTGAGCTTTTGTTCAACGGTTTGTGCCATTACGCGGCGGGTTATCATTCCTCTGGTTTCGGAATTGAGCGGAACCGGAGAATTAAGCATAAATAAGTTCAGTTGATTATCTAAGTCTTCATTGGAAATAATTTCGCCATTGACCAAAGCGGCAATTTTAAAGTTTTCAGCTGATGCCGGAAAAACAAAACCGCTGATTAACAAAATGCTTAAAATTATTTTACGAATAAACATAATAACATCTCCTTAGTTAATTGTTACCGATACCACCGATGGTTTTAAGATAGAATGTAAAATAGAAGGAAAAATCATTCTCGGCCTCCGGATCTTCAGAGAATTCTTTTTCCAATTGCACTGCAAAACGAGAGCATTCATCTTCATAGGCAATACCTCCGCCGTTGGATAAGTTGCGTTCGTTTTCAATATCATAGCGATTAAAAGCGTTTACCGACCAATTGCGAGTGATATGAGAGGATAAAGAAGTATAGATTTCTTTACGTTGTTTGCCGTAATAAATCGAAGATTCATTATTTTCAGGGAAGTAAATATAAGAGGCATGAAGTCGTAATATATCACTTCCCAGTGAAGTGGAAAGTTCGCTATAGGTAATATCATAATCGTCCTTATCCAATCTGAAACGATAGTTCAAATCAAAGAAATCGCTGGGGGCGGCATAGATGCGTCCGACATAATCGGAAAAGTGACTATGGCTATTTTGTTGCATAATATTCTCTTTGTCTTTGTCCGCTTCATAAGATTGAGCTAGCAAAACCGAAGAACGTCCCCATTTTTTGCCGTAAAAACTCCAATTTAAGCCATAACTTACGCGTGAACCGACATCATTACGATCATATCCGGAATAGCGATCAAGATCGAAAATGTTGGTATCGGTGAGCTCAAAATCGCGACTGTCATCATTAGGAATTTTATCGCGTTGATTGCCTTTGTTCGGAGCCAGAGCACCTACAATTATCGGTTCCAATATTTGAGAAGTGTTTTCGGTGTTTTTGATAAAAGGTAAACGCCACTCTAGTCCAAGTTGAGGAAATATGCGGGCAGTTGTGCCGGTAAAGTATTTATCATCTTCTTCATTAAGATATTTTTTAATATAGTAGAGGTCTGACTTTAATGAAGCTGATAATTTATATTTTTCGCCGAACGGGCTGGTATAAGGCAAATTCCATGAATTTATCATAGTCATACGTTGAGAGGAATCGTCTTCTTTATGATAAATTGATGCGGCACTGAGAGAAGTTTTTACATAAGCGCCGTAAGGATTTGGGGTAGAGATGTTTTCATATCCTAAAATCGGAAGTACGTAAGGTTTATTTATATGTTGCAAGTCATAACTTAACATATCGTAATAATAGCCTTCCAAATAAGCATAATTGCGATTATCAAATGATTGGAAACGCAAGCGTGATGTTAACCATGAAGCATCTTTTTGCGGCAGATTAAGATCATCAAGGTAAGTGTGATCGGAAGCATAGTTGATGTCAGTATCAGCTACCCAATAGTCATTTATTTCATAGCGACCATATAAAAATAAGTTGCCACGAGTATTATGTTTATTGCTTTTGTCGGGATCATCGTCATTCATAACGGTTCCCGAGGCATTCAATTCGCCTCGGTAAAAATATTTATGGAATATGGAAGAGTAAATAGGGTCTTTTTGGGTGGATATAATCGGATTAAAAGTTATATTAGTTTGCGGATTTATATCCCAAAAATATTGCGGTTGGATTGCGGCACCCAAAAAATTACTGCTGATGATGCGTGGAAAAAGGAATCCTGAGCGATGTTTTACCGACGGGTCGGGATGAGAAAAAAACGGAGTATAAAGCACGGGAATTCCTTTTACTTCAAGGAAAGCATGCTGATATTCAACATTTTGAGCGTTAGGATCATGGAGAACTTTAGCTGCTTTTAATTGCCAAAGGGGTGAGCTGTCACGGCAATTATCGCAGGGAGTATAGACTGCATGACGCAACACTTTACGGTCGTTGGCTTTTTTATGAAATGTGCGAGCGGCTAAACGGGTTTTATCCAGTAAAATTACTTTGATGTTTTCAACATCGGCATTTTGGATTTTTTCGCTTAAATTAATTTTATCGGCAAAAAGAACATTACCGTTTTTTTCCAATAAAACAACATTGCCTTCTGCAGTAATGTCTTCAGTTTTTTGATTATAAGTTACTTTATCTGCTTTTAAGGTAAGGTTTTCACGGATTATTTCGACATCGCCGGAAGCTATGACCAAATTTTGATTAGAATCGTTTTCCAGATTGTCGGCGTTGAAAAAAATGTCAGTAGATTCATTGTTATCGGTCGAAAGTATATTAGTTATGTTGTAAGTCGGCTCAAGTTTGGCTTTAGATTTTGGACGTGTTTCTTCAATAGTTTTATCAGTGTTAATATCAGTTGTTCCGGATCTTTCAACTCCGATAGCATTTGTGCAAAGTGCGGTAGAACATACAGTTAAATAAAAAATCGCTTTACGCATGGTATTCTCCGGGTAATCCAATTCGGTAGCTTTTCAAACTTTGTAACATTTCTGGTTTTATAAGTAACAATAAACATATTCCTGACGGAATAGCAATATTAAAGTATAACAATATCAACCACCAAAGATTTTTGCAAGCTAAATTACCGGAAGTCAAGTCAATGGCTTGAATAAGGATAATGGAAATTATTGCAATGCCTACTACTTTAGTTTGTCCCCGGCGATTGAAGTTGCTAATAAGCAGCCCAGTGCAAGCTATTAATGCATAGACTAATGCGAGCAAAGGAGTGGTAAACCGTCGGTTGGCTTCGACAAACCATTTATAGCGATCGTTAGGAGAAAGAGTTTCGTTGCTGAGGGCGGTTATCAGTTCACCAAAGGAATGGGTACGTACACTGTCTTTACGTGCTTTTTGAGAGCCTTTAATGCCAAAATCAACCGAATATTGGGAAAAACTGACCGAAGAAAAAGTATCTTTACGGCGGTTAATTTCTTGGCGATTACCATTGAGTAAAATTATTCGAGGACCTTTGTCTGTCTGAATAATTAAACCTTTTTCCGCGGTGGTAACGGATTTTATATCGGGCGTGCGTTCATCGTAAATCATTATATTGGATACGGTGCCGTCATCATCATGTTTACTAATAAAAACCGTTAAATCGCTTTGCAGATTGGTAAATTCTCCTTCACGGAACATTAATTGAGAGATATTGTTTTTGATACGCCATTGCAGCTCTTTGAAAGCTGTTTCAGCTTTGGGGATGCCAAAATTGAGCAGATATATGTTAAATATTACCAAAATGATTCCCATGATAATAGCCGGTTTAGCTAATTTTTGCGGACTGATGCCTGCGGATTTCATAACGATGAGTTCCTGGTCTACTAACATACGGTTATACACAAATATTACGGCGGCAAATAAAGCAATCGGAGCTAAAATAGTAAAAATACGCGGCATTAACAGCGAAGTGAGTTTGATAAATATACCGGCGGAAATACCTTTGGAAACTATAAGATCGAGAAAACGTAATGACTGAGAAAGCCATATAATCGACATCAGTGAAAAGCACACCAAAAGCAATCCGATAAAAATTTGTTTAAATATGTATTTATTCAGTTTTTTCATAATTTGCCATCAGGTATTACAAAATTATTTAAACAGCAAAATGACTGATTTTTTATTAATTGTCAAAATAAATTTGGCAATTCTTATCAAAACTGCTTGCAGTTGAAAAAAAAATGATTAAAATCCGTCCTCGAAATAATTGATATTAAGGAGATGAAAATGGCTGATGCTTCTTTGGGTTCGCAAGCTGCGGCAAAATGGCGCAAAAAACGCGGATCTTTAATAATGGCTTTGCACGAAATTCAAGATGTTAAAGGATACGTCGATTGGAGTGATGCAGTTGAATTAGCTGAAAACATGGATGTTCCGTTAGCACGAATCTACGAAGTTTTAACTTTTTATAACTTTTTTAAATTGAAAGCTCCCGGAAAAGCGGTTATTTCGGTATGCACCGGAACGGCTTGTTATTTAAAGGGAAATGATAAAGTATTAGATAAATTTAAGTCGGAGTTGGGAATCGACGAGGGCGAAAGTACGGCTGACGGAATGTTCCATTTGCAGTGTGTGCGTTGTGTCGGTTGTTGCGGATTGGCTCCGGTTTGTGTAGTAAACGGTAAAACTTACGGCCGTATGACACCGGAAAATGTGCCGGTAATTTTGAACGAATGGCGTGAAGTCTTTAAGGAGAATTAGGATGGCCGATATTGATTTGGAAAAAAAATTTGATATTCATGAAATTGCTAAGAATAAACTGGCAGAGATAGAAAAATTTGATTGCAATATTTATTGTTGTCATTCTACCGGTTGCAAATCGTCAGGCAGTGATGATATTTTGGCGTTGATAAAAAATATTATAACAGAACATAATTTAGGTGAACGAATCCGTATTGTCGCAACCGGATGTATGGGGTTGTGCGCACAAGGTCCGTTAATCAGAGTTGAGATTAAAGGGCAGAAAGATCACTTGTTTAAGCGTATAGATTTGACCGCAGCTAAAAATATTATGGAAAAATTTGTTATTCCGGCGGTTACAAGCGGAAAAGAGACTGCTATTGACAGTTCGATTGAGCCGTTTGTGTTGTCATTGGAATTGCCTTTCTTCAAAAAGCAAGAAAAAGTAGTTTTGAAAAATGCCGGACATATGGATCCGGAAGATATTTCCGAATATATGGCTCGCGGTGGTTATCTGGCTTTAGAGAAAGCCTTAAAGACTATGACGCCGGCACAAGTTGTTGATGAAATTAAGCGTTCCGGTTTGCGCGGACGCGGTGGCGGTGGATTTTCTACCGGCATGAAATGGGAATTAGCAGCAAAAGTTCCGACCATAGATGAAAAGTTCATTATATGTAACGGAGATGAAGGTGATCCCGGAGCTTACATGGATCGATCAATTTTGGAAGGCGATCCGCATGCTGTGATCGAAGGTATGATGATTGCGGCTTATGCTATCGGAGCAACCGAGGGGTGGTTCTATGTTCGTGCCGAATATCCTTTAGCAGTGGAAAGATTGGAAAAAGCAATCAAAGCATGCAAAAAGAATCGCTTGTTGGGTAATAATATCATGGGAACGAATTTTAGTTTTAATATTGATATTCGCCTTGGAGCAGGTGCTTTTGTTTGCGGTGAGGAAACAGCTCTTATTCATTCAATTGAAGGGGCAAGAGGCACGCCTCGTCCTCGTCCGCCTTATCCGACTAATAAAGGATTATGGGGTAAACCGTCTTGTGTAAATAATGTTGAGACTTTGGCTAATGTTTCAAAAATTTTGCTTAAAGGTGCAGATTGGTTTGCTTCGTTTGGAACCGAAACTTCAAAAGGCACAAAGGTATTTGCATTAACGGGACAAGTTGAACATTCCGGACTGATTGAAGTTCCAATGGGTACTACCATTAACGAAATCGTTAATGAGATTGGCGGCGGTGTTCCGGAAGGTAAGAAGCTTAAAGCCGTGCAATCCGGTGGTCCATCAGGCGGTTTGATACCGGTTGAATATATGAATATGCCGGTTTGCTATGAAGAGCTTAAAAAGATCGGTTCAATTATGGGATCTGGAGGATTGATTGTT
>CAMOLN010000060.1 GCA_946618745.1 uncultured Alphaproteobacteria bacterium
GTCCTTTACTAGTAAATAACGTTATCCTAACATAATAATTATATCACATTTTTAGACCTATAGCAAGCCTAAAAACCGATTCTACTATCCTTGAGTCTGACTCGATTTTCTTAAGATTCTCTAAAGGTAATTCGATTCGAAAAAAAATTATTTTAGAAAAAAATTATAAAAACGCCTGTATCGGCTTATAACTCAACCGATGAACACCTTTCACAATTCCGTGCTTTTGCAACCCCTCAATATGCGCTTTGGTGCCATAGCCGGCATTTTTTTCAAACCCGTAAAACGGATATTGCTTTGCCAAATCACACATCAATTTATCTCTGGTTACTTTTGCCATAATCGAAGCCGCCGCGATTGAATAACTTCTGGCATCTCCTTTAATAATTGTCTGACAATCACATCCCAGTCCTAACGGTTTTTGATTGCCGTCAACCAACGCAAAATCAATCTGCTTTTCCAAATTCTTTACTGCGCGGGTCATTGCCAAAAATGTTGCCTGCAAAATATTCTTCTCATCTATCTCTTGTGCTGACGCCTCACCGGTTGCCGCCAAAATATGTCCTTTAGCTCGTTCTTCCAACAATTTATCATACAAGACTTCGCGTTTCTTTGCTGACAACTTTTTGGAATCATTTAAATTTTGCAGCAAAAATTCATCAATTTCTTTAGTCAGAAAAACCACCGCCCCGGCCATCACCGGACCTGCCCAAGGCCCTCTGCCAGCCTCATCAACCCCGGCAATTAAACCTTGATATTGATTTTCAAAACTAAAGTCCGGCATAAATTACCATTCCAAAGTTATCTTATCACCGATAATTTGGCATTTACCGCCCAAAGGCAAAGTGGCAATCGGAGTAGTATGCCCAAAATCCATATTGGCAATAATCGGTAATCCTTTAAGTTGCGGAATTGAACGCACAATATATTCCAAATCGGCTTTTGTAACTTCGGAAGCTTTTTGAAAACGTCCGATTAAAAGCGCTTTCACATTGGTAAAATCAGCTCTTTGCGCCATAGCTTGCAACTGACGTAAAAATTCTACTTTGTCTGCACCGGAAATAAAGCAATTTTCTACTGCCAATATTGTCGGTTGCTCAAACTTAACCGCAAAATCGGTGCCGTTAAGCAAAACTAAGGTGCTTAAATTGCCGCCCTCTAATATTCCCTGCGCATTACCATTTTGCAATATCCACCAACCGTCATTTTTGATAAATTCGCGTTTTTCCTGATCCAAAAACCACAAATCATCACTCCATTCAGAAGATGCCACCAAATCGTTTTTACCGCTGAAAAGTATTTTTTGCATACAATCAAGAGTATATTCATTACCCTTCTTCATACCGATTGAACTGTAATGCGGACCATAAAATGTTATCAATCCGGTCTTGGCTCTGATACCATTTAACAATGCGGTGATATCTGAAAAACCGCAAACAATTTTAGGGTTTGCCTTAATAATTTCATAATCTAAAAACGGCAACACCTGATTGGAATTAAATCCGCCGATAATCGTAAAAATCGCTTTAACATTTTTATCCTTAAAAGCATCCATGATATCTTCGGCGCGTTTTTCATAACTTGACGTCTTAAATTCATCAAAATTATCATCAGTAGTATTTTTACCAAAACTCACCTTTAGTCCCGCTGCTTCAAAACGTTCTTTGGCAATCGCCCGACAATCAGCCCCGATAATTTTAATACCTGTTGATGGTGCAACTACTCTTATTTCATCACCCTTTTGCAATAATTGCGGTTTTATATTACTCATTTTTCATTCCTATTTAATCACAGAAAACAATGGTTTGTTAGATTGCAACAAAATACGCTGTTGTTCAATCAAAGTTGCCATATTTAATTTACCGTTTCTAATCATACCTCTGACTTGACATCCGGCATTAACATCAGGATTGGTAAATATTGTTGAAACTTGAGCTCTTTTAGGAGCACCGGTCAAAATTTGATGCACAATTCCTAAAAGACCACCGGCCACCAACTCATAAGCCATACTTTCGCTAATACCTGATGAAGCTGCATATTTAACCAATGAATTAATAGCCTCATTAACATTATTAGCGTGAATTGATGATAACACCAAGTGTCCAGAAGTTGCCGCACGCAAAGCCTCTGAAGCAATATCCGGCGAACGTATCTCACCTAAATATATATAACGCGGTTTAGAACGCAAAGCCGATTTAATACCTTCTGACCAAACACCTCCCGGCGGAACGGTTTGTTTGCACAATCCCAATTCATTATTCGGAGTAATATACACTCCATCCAACGGCAACTCCACCGGATCCTCAATCGTAAAAGCATATCCGCCTTTTTGGCTCAAATATTCTTTCAATAATGCCGCAATGGTGGTGCTTTTTCCCGAACCGGTTGCTCCGGCCAACAATATCAACCCGCTTCCGCCTGCCAAAGATAGTAAATGATTATAAACACCTTGTGGCAGACCTAAATCTTTCAAATCCGGAACTTTGGTCGGCATTTTACGAGCGCAAAACTGTTGTCCTCCGGTAGCAACCGTTCGTTCAACACGATAGTTACGCCCCTTATATTGCAACAAATAACTCGGATTATCCTTATAAGCCCCTTCTATAGCTGTCAGAAACTCATCAAAATCCTTAAAATGCACATAGATTAAACCGGCATTAGTCTTTCCGCCCCATATATAAGTCCGTTTATCGGGAGTAATGTAAACATCTGAAAAAGTAACCGAATTTATCTCACCTAAACCTATACACTCAATTTCCAAGGATTCCACATCATTATCTGCAATTTTAGATTGTAATATAGCACTCTCGTTATTTTGTAATTTTTCCGCTGCAGTTTCTCTTTTTTCGTTTTTTTGTCCTGTTGTAAATTGTGAAATCGATCCGCTATTCAACATATTTGTTGAACTGGCAACCCCATCTGCCGTTCCTCCCGGATGCACTGTCCTATTATCCAAAGATCCTTGCATCTGCCTGATATTTCTACTGCTTACAGATCTTGCCGGAGCAACACTTGCTTTTGAAGAATTAAAATTACCAAACAATCCCACCTTTTATCTCCTCTTTTCAAAACAAATCATATTTGATAAATTATAACTTGCACTGCTTAATTTTTAATTAAAAAATATTAATTATACAAATATCCTTTTCTGTTTCTCATATTATTTTTCTTGCCCATTTCTCAATAATATTTATAAACTTTACCCCTAAAACGTTTGATGTATACCATTCTAACATTGTCATTCCGATTATTGCATTTCGCTCAAAATCCGGATTTTCCACCATTAGCTTGCAATTTTGCACACAACCGATAATATTACCCAAGCTATATGATTTTGCGATATAAATTAGCACTTTGCGTCCCCACCGGTTTTTCTCCTCGCCATAATTTTTGCCAAATCTCAGCCACTTCATCTGCCGAATAATCAATATGGCAAAAATCAGCTTTAGCATATTCTACCGTCAACTCAGCTAGTGCATTAACAGCACAAAACGGCTCTTTTGAATATACTTCGGTCAGACAATTTTCGCTTTTCACCAAATATTTCTTGCCCGCATTTTCCAACTCACTCCATTTTAATTTTTTATCACAATTTTTACAATCATTATCGCGCACACAAACCGCCGAAGTAAACAGAGGAATATTCTGATATACCGTAAACACCACCGGTAAAGAAGCCTTCTTTGATAATTCTTTTATGTTATCTAAAACATCTTCAACCGACAAAGTAACTCGCGATACCCCCATATCTTTTGCCATGGCTATCGCTTGAGTATTCAACATATAAATCATACTGTCAAAACTTATATCCGTTTCGTTTTCCGGCAACACACTCAATCCCCAATAATTACCGATTTCCCATTTTTTATAGCCTTTTGCCAGTAATACATCTATTTTTTGTTTCATCTTTACCACATCACGACAAACCGTAGGTATTGCAATTCTCACCTTTTCCTTAGGCAGAGAATTTATATCCTCAATCAAACTTTTTTCACTGATTAAATAAATAATTTCATCAATCAACCGCAAATCCAATTTCTGACATTTCTCCGCATTATCAATCTTTACAATCCACCGCCATTTCTCCGGTAATTTTCTTGCATTTGGCTTATCAATAATGATATTATCCGGCTTTAATTCAATTTTTGCATACAAGTCTCGTCGTAATTCGTTCAGCATAGACACCGGCACAAACAACTCTGATTTGTTTTCAATAACCAAATTCCCCAAATCAAACTTAACCTCACCGGTTTTGCTAAAAGCCTTTTCTATCGCTTCTGACACTTTGGCAACATTTTGCGCTGTTGCAAAATTTCCCTCTATCTCACTCTGTTTATCCATCGCCGTTGCCACAACTTTCCCCGGCTCAACTTTAACTTTTATCTCAATTGCCGGCTTCTGCCAAAATTCTTTAGGTTTCGGTTTTTTATAATCATAAGCGCCTTTAACTTCCGAAGATGACGCTAAATAAATCGGCATTCCAACCTTAATCTTAAATTCTGTATAAGGAATTGTAACTTCTACTTTTATCCCCTTTTCTGCCTCAAATACATTTTTACCGCCTACTCTTAAATTTTGCAACGAAAACCCCCAAGGCTTTTCTTCACCGGGAATTTCTATTTGCAAACCATCATGTCGGGCAATTTTATGATTTGGAGTAAAAATTATTTTTCTCCCCGTAATTTCTTCGATTTTTCCTATCTCCAAACCGCGGTGCCCCACATAATTTCTATCTATCACCATCTTATCACGACCGTTAAAATGAAATTTACACCACGGACGAGCAAAAATTTGTTTAATATTATCCGCTCTGTTTGCTAAATTCTTTTCTCCGTTTAAAATTCGCCGATAATAATCAACTACTGCCGCAACATACAACGCATTTTTCTTACGCCCTTCAATCTTCAATGAATAAACCGGAAGTTGCAAAACGTCTTCTTCTAAAGCCAAATCTTTCATTGAAAAACAATGACTGTTCTTCCCGTCTTTAACAAATTCCGCCCGACACGGATACATACATTTACCCCGATTGGCACTTCGCCCCTCTGTTATTGAAGAAAATTGGCATATTCCGCTGTATGAATAACACAAAGCCCCGTGAATAAAACATTCCAACTCTAAATTTTCAATTTTAGCAATCTCTTCAATCTCTTTTCTTGTCAACTCCCGAGCCAAAACCACCCGCTCAAATCCTAGTTTTTGTAAAGCCAATGCTCCCTCTTTATTATGAACTGCCATTTGCGTGCTGGCATGCAAAGCAATCTCGGGAAAATATTTCTTAACCACTCTGACCACACCCAAATCCTGTACAATCAAAGCATCTACTTTAGCCGCACGACATATTTGCAAATTTTTTATCAAATCTGGTAATTCCGATTCTTGCAAAACCGTATTAATCGTAACAAAAACTTTTTTACCTAATGAATGAGCGTAACCGGTAAATTCATTTAACTCTTGCGCATCAAAATTATTGGCGGTTGCCCTAGCCGAAAATTGTTTTAAACCCAAATACACCGCATCAGCACCGTAATATAACGCGGCATATCCCGCCTCTATATCTCCGGCCGGAGCCAATAATTCTTTTTTCATTGCCATAAATTTATATCTTTCGTTAAAATTATTAAACGTTTGTTTATATATTACATATTATATTAATCTGCAACTAAATTTATTTTTTCCGAGGAGTCATTATGCACAATCTTCCGACATTAATTTCCGATTTAGCTTTGATTCTTATATGCGCCGGAGTAATCACGGTTATTTTTAGGAAACTCAAACAACCGATAGTATTGGGATATATACTCGTCGGTATGATTGTCGGGCCCCACATTATCGTAACCCCCACGGCCGTAGATAAAGAAAATATTCAAATTTGGGCTGATATCGGTGTAATTTTTCTCTTATTCAGTTTAGGTTTGGAATTCAGTTTCAAAAAAATCATCAATGTCGGTAAATCAGCAATTATAACCGCTATGACTAATATTTTGTTTATGCTGATAATCGGTTATAACGTTGGATTGCAATTAGGTTGGTCAACAACTGAAAGTCTTTTCTTGGGCGGCATGATTTCAATGTCATCAACCACTATTATCATCAAAGCTTTCGAGGAAATGAATCTCAAGGGTGAAAAATTTACCGACTTGGTCTTTGGTGTTTTAGTGGTCGAAGATGTTGTCGGCATCTTACTTTTGGTATTATTACCGTCAATCTCCATCGGTAAAAACGGCATTGGAATTGACATGTTGGTAAGCACCGGCAAAT
>CAMOLN010000061.1 GCA_946618745.1 uncultured Alphaproteobacteria bacterium
TTCTAAATAACGTGCATTTTCATCTTCGAAATTCGGGAGATTTTCATTTATGATATTGATTTTGTAGCGACTTAAGACAGCAACGCCGTTATAACTTTTTTGGCCGAGAATTTTGGCATTGTAACCCAAAGTTTGGAGTTCAAAAAAAGGAAAGGAGTTAAAATCAGATTTTATTTCTTGCAATAAAACAATGTCTGGAGATTCTTGTTTTAAAAAAGTCGTTAAATTATTAATTCGAGCATTTATGGAATTTACATTGTAGGTAGCAATTTTCATTTATTGACTCTTTTTATAAAAGTTTGATATAAATTAATTATAATAAAAATTTCAACTTGGGAAGTAAAAAAATGACTTTAGCCGATTATGCTGTTCATAATGAAAAATCTCGAGGCAGGTTTTATCCTGATTATGATAATGTAAATCGTTCGGAATTTCAACGCGATCGTGATAGGATTATTCATTCTTCGGCATTCAGACGATTAGAGGGAAAAACGCAAGTGTTTGCTTATCATGAAGGGCGCAGTTATCGGACAAGATTGACGCACAGTATTGAAGTAGCACAAATAACTCGTACTATATGTAAAAGTTTGAAATTGAACGAAGAGCTTGGCGAGGCTATAGCTTTGGCACACGATATAGGGCATGCACCATTCGGACACGCAGGTGAACGCGGATTAAATGCCTGTATGAAACCTTACGGAGGATTCGATCATAATATTAATTCGCTGAAAATTATGACCGAAATAGAGACTCATTATCCTAATTTTAGAGGATTGAATTTAACATGGGAAACCTTGGAAGGAACAATAAAACATAACGGTCCGGTAGAGAAGGTTACTTCGGCGTGGTTAAAAAAATTTGATAAGATGTTTCCTATGGATTTAAAAAAGTATCCGTCTTTAGAGGCACAAATAGCATCTTTTGCTGATGATATAGCTTATAATAATCATGATATTGATGATGGGTTCAGAGCAGGATTTTTTTCGATAAAACAACTTTGTGAATTGGATTTTATAGATAAGATTATATTTAAATTTGATAAAGAAAATAAAAATTGCGACGACGGTTTACGTATTTATGCAATAACCAGAGCATTAATCAGCGAGATGATTTATGATTTGATGGATACAACAAAGCGAAATTTGCGTGAAAATCATATTGATTCATTGGATGATGTGCGAAAGAGTAAAGGTTTTACGGCAGAATTTTCCGGTAAAATGCAAGGTGAAATTAAAGAATTACAGAAATTTTTATTAAAGAATTTCTATACTCATAGTAACATTGCCAGGATGGACATGAAATCTCAAAGAATAGTGGAAGATTTGTTTAATGCCTTTATGAAAAATGAAAAAATGTTGCCATTAGAATTGAGAAAAGTTGTTGATAAGGCTGCAGCGGCTAAAGAAAAGGCCGATATAATTTGCACTTATATTGCTAATATGACAGATGCTTTTGCAACGGAAGAGCATCAAAAATTGTTTAACATTAACTATCGTTTTTGATTTGTTAAGAGATTATAAAACTTTTTTTGATAAAACATATACAAAGTTTTATAATATTTTATGGAGCGTCAAATTATGTTAGATGATTTTCGAGATGAGGACGTTAACAGTTCAGGGGAATTTTTGGATGAATTTCGTCAGAGGTTAAATTCACAACCAATTGAAAATATTGAAGAAAAAAAGGCTACGGTTGGTCGTTCACAGCAGATTTTTTTGAGCGCGGTTTTGGGAATAGGATTGGCCGGTTTGGTTAGTTGGTTTATATTTTCTCCCGAATATTCGAAAATTGAAAATGTTGAAATTCCGGTAGTGCGTCGTCCGCAAACGGCGGTAAAAGTGCAACCTGCTGATCCGGGGGGAATGGAGATTCCTAATCAGGATAAAACAATTTATGATATTGTTGAAAAAAAGGCTGATACTGAAGAGCGGGTTGAAAAGCTGTTACCTCCGCCGGAAGATCCTGTGGCTTTAGAAATTCAAAGTCCAAATGAGTCTCAAGAGATTGTCGAGAACAAAGAATCTGATGTTGTTGCAGCGGCAGAGGAAATTTTGCAAGCTCAAGAACAGGCAGCTGCGGCTGATGTGGGTGACAAAGCTGTAATTGAAAAAGAGGTTGTATCGATAAAAGAGCGTCCGATTGAAACTGTTGAGGCTCCTGTTGTAAAAGCTAAAGAAGAATTTGTAAATAAAGTTAAACAAGAAGCGGTTGGAGCAGATAAAAAAGAAGATATTCCTTCCGGAAGATGGCAAGTTCAATTGATTTCTTCACCTAATTCAGCGGCGGTTGATAAGGCTTGGAGAGATTTGAAGCGTAAATATCCGGCGTTGGAGTCTTTACCTCATGAGACAGAAACGGCAGATTTAGGAAGTAAGGGATTGTTTTATCGTCTGATGGTGGGGGCATTTATGGATCGAGGTGATGCTGATAAATTGTGTAATACAATTAAAAACTCCGGCGGAACTTGTTTGGTGAAGAAAAAATAATGATAATTAATGCGATTTTGGCTTTTGTTGCGGTTTTTATTTCTCTGATATTTCATGAAGTGGCTCATGGATATGTCGCTTTGAAATTTGGAGATGACACGGCAAAAACTCAAGGTCGTTTATCTTTTAATCCGCTAAGACATATTGATTGGTTTGGCACGATAGTTTTGCCATTGTTATTGTTTTTTTCAAAAATCGGATTTGTTTTCGGTTGGGCAAAACCTGTTCCTGTTGATTATAGTAAGTTAACACATGGTAAAATAGGAATTATTATGACTTCAATAGCGGGAGTGTTGGCTAATATAGGTTTAGCGGTAGTCTTTGCATTGATGTTGAAAATAATATTGTTTTTACCACGCTTTTCAGCAGATGGGTGGTTGGCAATGTTTTGTTTTCAGATGATTTTTATTAATTTGACTTTGGCTGTATTTAATTTGCTACCTGTTCCTCCGTTGGATGGAGCCAGAATATTTTTCGGTTGGTCTGAAAATCGTTGGGCAAAAAAATATATGAGTATAGAAAATTACGGATTGTCGGCAGTAGTTGTTTTAATGTTTGTTTTTCCGGCAATATTATTGGCTTTTGATGTTAAATTTAATCCGTTGGTGTCGTTGGTTAAATTTATAACCGTCGGTTTAATGCGATTAATCGTGCAGGGTATATGAAGATGAAAAAGAGGCAGTTGGCTGCATTTTTATCTTGTTCGGGGCAGAAACTTACCGATGAGGAAAAAAGATTGTTTGAAAGGTATCGTCCAACAGGAATTACCTTATTTTCTCGTAATATCAGCGATATTACGCAAGTGCGCAAATTGATTAAAGAAATTAAAGAAGTGTCCGGTGAGGATACTTTGATTGCGGTTGATCAGGAGGGAGGAAGAGTTCGTCGATTGAAAGGGGCTGAATTTATAAATTATGCTGCACAATCGCAAATAGGAGCTTTGCCCTTGGCAAAAGCAGAGAAAATGGCAAAGTTACAGGCAAAATTGATAAGCAATGATTTAAAAAAAACAGGTATTGATGTAAATTTTGCGCCGGTTTTGGATATTATGCGAGAAGATACTACGGATGCTTTGAGGAGCCGTTGTTTTTCTTCAGATGGCAAAAAAGTGGCCAGGTTGGGTAAGTTATCAGTTGATGAATATATAAAATCAGGAATTATTCCATGTATAAAGCATATGCCCGGACATGGAAGGGCTGTTTGTGATCCGCACTTGGGTTTGCCAATTATAAATGACAAATTGGAAGATTTGATGGAGGATTTTGAGCCTTTTAAGGTTTGTAATTATGCTCCGATGGGGATGACTGCGCATATTTTATTGAAAGGTTTAAGATATAGACATCCCATAACTCAGAGTTTAAGGGGAATTACCGAGATTATCAGGGGTATTATAGGTTTTGAAGGTTTTCTGATTTCTGATGCTATAGACATGAATGCTTTACAAGGAGATGTAGTTGAACGGGCTAAACTTTCGTTAAAGGCGGGATGTGATTGCGTTTGTTATTGTATGGGAAAGATTGAAGAAATGCGAATGTTGGTGAGTAATTGTCCCCAATTATCTGATAAAGCAAAGCATCGACTAGACAAAGCAAAACAAATTTTGCATAATAAGGTTGTCGGTAATATCGATAAAGACAGAGAACAATATAGTTTGATGTGTTGTCAGGTTGCCGAATATGATGAAAAATATGATGCAACGGAAGTGTTGCATTTGTTGCAGAGGAATTCACTATGTTGACATGGATTTTGATAATTGTTGTTTTGGCTTTTATTTTCGGAGTTATTAAAGTTGAAACATTAAAAGGTTGGAAAGATAAAGCAGTAACTTTTATTAGAGAGGGATTAGATAAAGGCGATTCTTCGGATGATTCACCGGATAAAAAGAGTAAATAATTTATTATAAAAAATTATTATAAAAAAATTATGGATTTTTAGTAAGTTGTGTGATATAATATAGTAAAGTCTGTAGTATTGCAGATTGATGTTTATTTAGTTAAGGAGAATCCTTATGAGTGTTAGTTCTGCGCGTAAAGTAAGTTTGTCATCATCAAATAGAGTGATGACGAGCGGTGGTCGTTCTCAGTCGGTGGAGGATATCGATACAAGAAACAGCGTTTTGGTTCGTGATGAAGGACAGGATAGTTCATCTGAGCGAAGGTCTTTCGATTCTCAACAAAAAAATGAAAAATTTTCTTATGAGCCAAACATTTCGACAAGTTTGGAGACTTTAACTTTGTCAGGAATTATGGAGGAGAATTCTGATGAAGCTGGTTCCGGTAATAATAAAAGTATAAATGTTTATTCAAGCAATCAATCAATTGTTAGAGATGAAGATGTTGAAAGAATCGGGCGAAGTTATCTGAAACGTTTTTATGAAAAAAATGAACCAATAGAGGATGTTAATGAGTTAGTGTGACACTAATATACGTCATACATAACCGCTTGGAGTTCATCAAAGTCAACCTTTTCCACTTCTTGTCTGATGGTGGGGATAAAGTCTTGTTGTATCAGAGTTATAGCGTTTTCTATTGATTTTGAAAAAGAGAAAGAATCGGCACCGCCATGACTTTTGACTGAAAGTCCGTTAAGACCTATAAACATTGCGCCATTATAAAGGCGTGGATCCATAATCTTTTTAACTTTCCATAGTGCAGGGAGCATAAAAAGCAAACCAAGCTTTGCTAAAAGAGATTTTTTGATGGCATTTTTGAACATATGGACAAGTTGTTTAGCTGTTCCTTCAATGGACTTAAGAGCTATATTTCCGGTGAAACCATCGGCAACAATAACATCGGCGAGACCATTTTGAATATCGTGCGGTTCAATGTAACCAATGAAATCCATATCAATATGTGAATTTTTGATCATTTGAGCTGCTTGTTTAATCTCTTCACGACCTTTCATTTCTTCGGATCCGATATTTAGCAAAGCGACTCTGGGTTTTTCAATACCCAAAGCGCGATGGGCTAAAATTTCTCCCATGAAAGCAAATTCACATAAATTAACCGCATCACATTCAGTGTTTGCGCCTAAATCCAGCATAATGTATCGCCCATATAAATGCGGCATTATACTGACAATGGCAGGACGATGAATTTTATTGATGGTTTTTAAGTTAAGCTTGGATATAGCCATCAAAGCTCCGGTGTTGCCGGCAGAAACAACCGCTTGAGCTTCGCCTTTTTTTACAGCATCAATGGCCATAAACATACTGGTGTTGCGGTTGCGTATTACTTGTGACGGTTTATCTTCGTTATGGACCATATCGGGAGCGTGGCGTAGTTCACAAACATTTTGCAACTCAGGGAATTTTTGCAATAAAGGACTTACTTTTGCGCTATCGCCAAATATTATGAACCTAATATCAGGATTGCGTTTAACAGCCAATGCTATCCCTTCTATCACGATTTTGGGGGATTTATCTCCCCCCATCGCATCTATTGATATGACTATATTTTTTTCAGCCACGTTCAAGCTCCGTCCATTTAAGAATCAGATAACGCTGCCTTAAAATTATTCGGCAGTTTTTTGCTTCAATACTTCTTTGCCATTGTATTGACCACATTTCGGACAAACCTCATGAGGTCTTTTCAATTCACCACAATTGGGGCATTCCATATAAGAAGCTGCTGTTAATGCATCATGAGAACGACGCATATCACGGCGTGATTTTGAAGTTTTCTTTTTAGGTGTAGCCATTTTAATTAACCCTTGTATTAATAGTTATTCCATTTTGATTATTGGCAGTTGTA
>CAMOLN010000062.1 GCA_946618745.1 uncultured Alphaproteobacteria bacterium
GACATGAAGCTAGACCATCATACAATTTGTGGTGATAACGATTATTTATTACATTTTGAGCCTTTTTATAACATTTCAATGCATCACCGAATTTCATCATTTTTTGATAAACAAAACCGATAGAAATCCACGCTTGAATTTCGTGACTGTTAATATTCAAAATTTTAGTGAAACACTTAATAGCTGAATTATTGTCACCCATGAGCTGATAAGTTACACCGATACCATTCCATGCCTTGATATTATTCTTATCGGCTGCTAAAACTTTTTTGAAAAAGGAAATAGCGCGCTCATATTGTTTAAGTTTTTGAAGAGTTACAGCAATACTAAGTAAAGTCTGCGAATGTTTGTTGTCAATTTTCATGGCCTGTTCCAAAACATCCAAAGCTTCTTTGTAAGCAAACATATGCTGTAAAGCAATTGCTTTACCGTTAAGAGCCTCAAGCGATGTTCCGTCAGCGGCAATGGCCTCGTCAAAACATTTTATGGCCTCTTTATACAAACCACGCATACTTAAAGTAACGCCTTTATTATTAAGCACTTCAACCGATTTCGGGTTAAGCGCTAAAGCTTGATCAAAACAATCAACCGCTTCGGTATAACGGCTTAATTTTTGATAAGCAAAGCCTTTTGAATTGAGCGATTTCCAAGAATCGGGCTGTTCTTCAATCGCTTTATTAAACTGAACAACAGCTTCCTCGTATTGCCCTTGATCCAGAAGCTCTTGTCCTCTTTTATATGCTGCATTATCGTTTGATTTAACCATTTTTTTCTCTCTTCATAATGTTCAAAATAATTTACAATTGTTAATCTACCATAATAATCTTTTTTTGTCAAGTTTCCATCTAAAATATTTTAAAATTTCCCAATATGCTATAATTTTGCGAAAAATCAATAAGTTGAGCTTTAATTTTCTTACTGAAATCATGCAAACTCTGATTTTTTTCGGCAAAATATTCGCGATAATTTTGGATATAATCACGTCCAGACGAGTCAAAAATTAATTTTTCTCCGGCAAATTCGACTTTATATTGCCCGGCCGGCGGCGAGTCTTTTTCTAAATTATCAAACACATTAACCAAAAACAATTGATTATTTCCTGCCAGATAGGTCAACTCGCGATTATAACGATCATCCCAAAACATCAATGAACTGATAATAAATATTCCGGCACCTTTGGAGGCATTGCGTCTCAACAGTTTAAGCGATTTTAGGCGCGATTCGCTGTCATTGACATTGTTATTCAGGGATTGTCGTCCGATATCGGATATTTTTTTGCAAATTGCTGCTATATAAGCGCGATCATTACCTGATTTAAGCACATAAGAATTGGCGCCGTCAAAAATTATGCAACCGAATCGGTCTTTATTGTCTAAAGCCATCCACCCTAAAAAAGCTGCTAATTTAGATGCGGTAACCGATTTAAGCTCCTGACGGGAACCGAACAACATTATCGGGGATAAATCAAGCCAAGCATAAATTTCCCGGTTACGTTCCTGAGTATAAATTTTAGTATACGGACTGTTCATACGAGCGGTAACACGCCAATCTATATCACGGACATCATCGCCAAATTGATATTCGCGAATTTCCTCCATTTCGATTCCCCTGCCCCGAAATGCTGAGCGGATACCGCCACTGTCAATTGATGAGGCTTTTTTATCGCGACTGTTACGCATCATCGGAACATAATGACGCATAGCCATAAGCTCGGATAAGTCAGCATATAATCCGTTGCCGGCAGTATAATCATTTTTCTTAAACAGTTCGCTGATTTTTTTTAATTTTATCACGGCAAAGCGACCTTTTGTAAAACAGAATCGATAATTTCATCGGAGGTAATACCTTCGGCCTGAGCTTCAAAACTCAAGATAATACGATGACGCAACACATCTTTAACCACATCGTGAACATCTTCGGGAGTAACAAAAGTTTTACCTTTAAGCCATGCATTAATGCGTGAGCAACGATCAAGGGCGATAGTGGCACGCGGGCTGGCACCGAAGCTGATATAATTTTTAAGCGAAGAATCGTATTTTTCAATTTGGCGGGTAGCAATAATCAACTGAACAATATATTCTTCCAAAGCTTCGCTCATATGAATTTGCAAAGCTTCTTGACGAGCCGATAAGATGTCATCAACTGTTACCGTATAATCTGTTTTAACCTCTTGTTGCAGAACCTCGCCGCGAACCAAGCGCAAAATTTGTTTTTCAGCCTCAGCATCAGGTTGATTGATTTTAACATACATCAGAAAACGATCCAATTGAGCTTCGGGAAGATTATAAGTTCCCTCATGTTCTATCGGGTTTTGAGTAGCCATAACCATAAACAAATCAGGTAATTGATATCTTTTTCCGCCGACACTGACCTGACGTTCGGCCATTGCTTCCAACAAAGCTGACTGAACTTTAGCGGGAGCACGATTAATTTCATCAGCTAAAACCAAATTAGCAAAAACAGGCCCTTGGCGAAACTCAAATTTGCCGGTACTGCTTATATATATATCACTACCGGTGATATCCGACGGCAATAAGTCCGGAGTAAATTGAATACGATTATAATCAGCTTTAACCAATGAAGCCAAAGTTTTAACGGCTTTAGTTTTAGCCAAACCGGGAGCGCCTTCAACCAAAATATTGCCGTCAGCTAACAAAGTTATCAGCAATTTATTGACCAAATCGCTTTGTCCTAAGATTTTGTTATTCATTATTTTTTGTAATTCAACAATTTTTTCTCTTATTTCAGCCATTTTAATTAACCTGCCTTTTTTGATAAAAATTCTAATTTTGTTCTTTATTTTAAAGTTTATATACTTTATATATATTGATTAAAAGTTAAAAAAACAAGAAGATTGAAACATGGATGATATTTTTTCTTTAGATGATACTGATATAATACCTCAGAGCGCGACAATACGTAATTCCGAGCAATTAATGCCGCGGTTTGATTGGTTGGATATACTTAATCCCGAACAACGCAAGGCAGTAGAAACCACTCAGGGACCTTTGTTGGTGTTATCGGGTGCCGGGACAGGAAAAACCAAAGTATTAACCACCAGATTAGCTTATATTTTAGCCAAAGGTTTGGCGTCTCCGCGAGAATGTTTAGTGGTAACTTTTACCAATCGGGCGGCTAATGAAATGAAAGAGCGGGTCTTTGCCATGATTGGCGGAGCAGCGTCTGCGGTTTGGTTGGGGACTTTTCACAGTATATGTGTGAGGATTTTGCGTGCTCATGCCGAATTGGTTGGTTTAAAAGCTAATTTCACCATTTTAGGAGAAGACGACCAAAAACGACTGCTAAAAAAAATATGTCAGGAAAATGGTATTGATGATAAAAAATATCCGGCTCAAGCTTTGTTGGAAAAAATATCGCTGTGGAAAGATAAAGGTTGGACACCGGATAGAATTGCTACCGAGCATAAAGAAACAACTTTGGCAAAAATTTATACTATGTATCAACAAAGATTAAAAGAATTGAACTGCGTTGATTTCGGCGACATTATTCTCTATGCTTTACAAATTTTGCAACAACATAAGGATATTTTGGAAGTTTATCAAAATCGCTTTAAATATATTATGGTTGATGAATATCAAGATACCAACGTCAGCCAATATATGCTGATACGTTTACTCTGTCAAAAACATCGCAATTTGTGCTGTGTCGGTGATGATGACCAATCGATTTATTCGTGGCGAGGAGCAGAAATTGAAAACATCTTGCGTTTTAATCACGATTTCAGTGATGCACAAACCATCAGATTAGAGCGTAATTATCGTTCTACCGGACATATTTTGGCGGCTGCCTCACATTTAATCGCCAATAACGAAGGAAGATTGGGTAAAAACCTTAAAGTAGCAGAAAATTCTCCGGCTTTGCGGGTTGATAATACAAAGATAAAAGTGGTAAGCACTTATAACGGCGAAGAAGAAGCCGGATTTATTGCTCAAGAAATTGAAAATGCTCGTCATGACGGTTATAGCTATGCACAAATGGCAGTGTTAGTGCGAACTGCGGCGCAAACGCGCATTTTGGAAGAGAAATTTATTTCCGAAGCTATTCCTTATTTGGTTATCGGCGGGCAGAAATTCTATGAGCGTGCGGAAATTCGCGATATTATTGCTTATCTCAGAGTGATTTTGCAACCGGATGATGATTTGGCTTTGGAAAGAATTATCAATAAACCGGCTCGAGGGGTCGGAGCCAAAACAGTGGAAAAATTCCATGACTATGCCAGAGAAAAGCATATTTCAATGTATCAAGCAGTCAGTGAAATGTTAGAGAACGGCACATTAAGCGGCAAGGTTAAAAATTCAATCAGCGAATTATGGGAGAATTTTGATAATTGGCGCGAACAATCAAAAAATGGAACTCCCAATGACTTAGCTGATGCCGTTATTCAAGATTCCGGATATTGGCAAAGCCTTAAAGATGATAGTTCGGCCGAAGCTCCGGGGAGAATGGATAACTTGCGCGAATTGATAAATGTGATGAGCGATCATGAACAATATCCTGATTTGGCCTCATTTATGGAACATGTCAGCCTGGTGATGGATAATGAAGAAAATTCCAATGAGAACAAAGTCAGAATAATAACCTTACACTCGGCTAAAGGTCTGGAATTTGAAGTTGTGTTCCTGCCGGGGTGGGAAGAAGGATTGTTTCCGCATCAACGTGCACTTGATGAGGGGGAAAATGCTTTGGAAGAAGAACGGAGATTAGCTTATGTGGCTATAACCAGAGCAAAACATCGCTTATTTATTTCGATGGCTTTTAATCGCAAGATGTTTGCCGAATGGAAAAACAACCTACCCTCACGATTTATTGACGAGTTGCCGGCAGAGCATATTGAGTTGATTAATAAATGTTCTTATTTCGGAGCTAATCGCACAAGTTTTATTCCTAATTACGGCAAAACCAATCATTATAATGATGATTATGAAGAAAGTTTTTCGGATGGCAGTGATCGATACAGTTACACTCGCCCAAAATATAAAAGCAATAATTTAGGCAAAAAAGTATTACATCAAACTTTCGGTTACGGAACGATTGTGGCACAAGACGGTAACACCGTGCAAGTTTGTTTCGAAAACGGCGGAGGTATCAAAAAAATTATGAGCAGCTTCCTTAAGTTTGTCGGTTAATATCTTGGAATTTGCAAACAAAAAACCCCGCCGGAAAAATACCGACGAGGTTTTTTTCAGTAAAATAACACTTAAACAGAAATTACTTTACAGCCTTTTTCAACAAAGCACCGGCTCTGAATTTAGGAGCTTTAGAAGCAGCAATTTTAATGGTTTTGCCGGTAGCAGGATTGCGGCCGTTACGAGCAGCACGCTTAGTTACCGAGTAAGAACCGAAACCGGTAATTTGAACGGTTTCACCTTTTTTCAAAGCTTTAGTAATGGTAGCAATTTCAGCAGCTAAAACTTTAGAAGCTTGAGCTTTAGAAACACCGGCAGCTTTAGAAACTGCATCTAAATATTCTGTTTTGTTCATTTTAATTTTCCTTTCATGGTTATTTTTCAGTGGAGGCGCATTAAGCACGGCCTTCATGCTTGATTTTGAAGTATATTATATATAAGAGTCAAATAAAATATGAATAAAAGTGCATTTTTGTGCATATTTTGCCCCAATTTAGGGGAATTTTAGCTCATAAAGTCATTAAACACACCTAAAATCGGTATTTTTTTTTAAACGAATCGGAAGGATGTAAACGTATTTTACAATAAAAATAAAATTTAGTACAGGTTGATTATAATTTTGCCTTTTCGGATGGCAAATTGCATAGCTTGATAGGCACCGCCGGAATTGTAAGTGATATAACATATAACCGCATCAACATTTTCGACAATATATCGATTACGGCGTAGAATGGCTGATTTAGGCGGGCATTTGGCGACTTCGTCAGGATATATTATATCAAAATGCTCTGCCAACCATTTAAGCTTGCTTTCAGAACAACGGTAAGCGCAAATATAACATATTGTTATATAATTAAATTCTTTTTTTAATTTGAGCATAAGACTACGCGCCATCCAGTCAAAAGTTCCCTGTTCGCAACACCAAAACTCATCATATCCTTCGGCAATAAGTTGACGAACGGTTTGTTCAAGTCGGTTTTCAAGTGCAACAGAATAAGGGGGGTCGCGGGGCCCGAAAAAGGCACAAATTTTGCTCAATTAAAATCTTCATT
>CAMOLN010000063.1 GCA_946618745.1 uncultured Alphaproteobacteria bacterium
GAAAAAAGTGCAGCCAAAAATACGAAAAATACAAACAGAGAAGTTGAGGTTGCCGGATTGGTGAAAGACATTGCCAAAAGTGAACCCATTAAAAGCAGTTGGATAAAGACAGCCCAACCGCGGCGGCGTCCCAACTTAGAAAATAACGGTAAATTCAATTGGTCAATCAGCGGAGAAAATAACCATTTGAAACTATAGGGAGATTTGACGAGAGCAAACATACCGATAGCCGCTAAAGATATGCCGGCATCTTTGAGCCATAATGACAAAGTAGAAGACACTAACAAGAAAGGCAAACCGGATACAAAACCCAGGAGCAACATTACCATCATGCGGCGGTCAAGGTAAATTTTTAATGATTTTATCCAGGTAAAAACAGTTTTCACAGCAAATTCTCCCATTAAAATAATGGCATATTATAGAGCGATAATAGATAACAATTGATTAAAAAAATAAAAAATTATTCGCGGTGGTAGGGGTGACCGGAAAGAATTGTTTGGATACGGTATATTTGCTCGCTTAATACGGCACGCATTAACATGTGCGGTAGGGTTAATTTGCCAAAAGATAAAATTAAATCGGCACGGTCGCGAGTTGATTGTAAATGACCGTCAGCACCGCCGATTAAGAAGCAGATTTCCGATGTTCCTCCTAATTGCCAATTTGCAATAATTTGAGCAAGTTCGGTTGATTTGAGATTAACGCCTCGTTCATCGAGGACCACAACTTTTGCTCCTGAGGGGATGGATGAAGTGAGAAATTCGGCTTCAGATGTTGGGTCGGAATTGTCTTTTTCTTTAACCGAAAGCTGCCACTGAGAACGCTTGGTATATTCTTCGATGATTTGCGCTTCGGGGGAGTTTTTTTTGCATTTACCGATGGCGATGATAGTTGCTTTCATATCAATATACTACCTGTTGAAAAACGTTTTGCAGAAAAAATAGAGAAATATAGCAAATTACGGCAGAGGTTATCGGAGTAATGATAAAGCTGATGATAATTTTGCCGATAATATTCCAGTTGAGGTCGCGTCCGCCTTTTGCTAAGCCTAATCCTATAACAGATCCGATGATAGCTTGGGTGGCAGATACCGGCACTAATGGCAATGTCGGCAAGTGCCAAGATATTAACAAATCACGCAATTCAACGGAAGAAAATATATAAAGGACTATACCATGAGCCAATACTACTACCCAGGCCATTAAAGGGGATAGTTTCATAATGGTATTACCGATGGTTTTGATAACTTTATGGGAATAAGTGCTGATGCCGATTGATATGGCTATGCTGCCAAGCAGAAACAAAACTTGTTCCTGACTGAGAACTATACCGAGAGGAAGTTTGAGTGCCGGCAAAGGTGATGATTTTACAAATACACCCATGACATTGGCGATATTGTTTGCGCCAAGAGCATACATGCCAAAAGCTCCGGCTAATATTAAAGCTATACGGGTAAGATTGTCTTTGCGTAAAATATGCAATTTCCAATGGGTAAAAATTAATTTGAGTAAAGCGTAGAGTATAACGGCAAAAATTCCACCAAAAATAGGACCTAAAAACCAAGCTGTAATAATTTCGGAAAGTATGGTTAAGTCAGTTGATCTGCCGGCAAAAAAATTCCAGCCGATAATTGCACCTACTATGGCTTGTGACGTAGATACGGGAATCGAAATTCTAACCATCCAAGCGGTTGTTAAGGCTGCTGAAAGTGCTACCATAAAAGCACCTGCAAGAGATGTAATATCGCCCAGGGTGTCCAAAGTTTTCGTGGCACCTGATCCTTCAATTACCGCTCCTAAAATGACGCAGACAGAAGATATGATTGCGGCGGTGCGAAATTTTATCATTTTGGTAGCAACAGCAGTGCCAAAATTAGAGGCTTCACTGGCTCCAAGCGACCATCCCAAAAACAGACCTGAACTCAGATATAGCAGAAAAGTCAATTCCATTTAGATATCTCGCTTGATGGTAAATATAAGTAGTTGATCAATAAAGTCTTCAGCTTGATCGGCAATATTGGCAATACCATCGATGAATTGGCGTAATTGAATTTTTTCGGCCAAAGAGCGATCGGAAGCAAAGATGTTTTCAATCATGTTACGAGAACATAAATCAGATTCGTGCTCAACAAAATAAACTTTTTGTGAATAATCACGAACAGTGCTGATGTCACGGAAAAAAGCGCGTGAAGCTTTACACATATTTTCAGCCGCGTCAGCACTCAAGCGAACCAAATCATTAAAAGACATTTGGTATTCTTCGGGAATAATCGGTTGTTCGGCATAAAACATATAAGTTACTTCATCGATTTTGTTGATGACTTTGTCAAAATTTTCAATTAGTTCCAAAACGTCGGCACGTAAATCGGGAATAAGGTTGTAGCTGTATAAATTATTTTCGATATTGCGACGTAACTCGTCAGCATTGTGTTCTATTTGTTTGATTTGTTTGGAGTGTTTTTGAAAGTCATTACTGCGCCCTTCAGAAGTGTAGATCTTGATTGCTTGAGTGAAAGTCATTGAAGCATCAATCAGTTTATCGTGGAATCGGTCAATATCGGTTTCAAGAGCTTTAGCTTTGGAAAATAAGGATAAATGAAGGTGAAACATAGGGCAATCCGTTGTTAAAATTAAAATATTGGTTATATTATGGAGCAGATTTTTTATATTATCAATAAGATTTATTTTTAACTTGTAAATAATATTTTGATTGCTAATATATAGTGCGTTATAAAAAATATTACTTAACCTAGGGGATGTAAATTATGAAAAACAGTTCTACTTATATTTCGATAGTTGCATTGCTTGCAGCTGTTGCTTCGTTAGTTATCAGTCTTAACAATAAAAACGGCGGTGATGTTGCATCTGCTTTGAAAGCCAATCCGGAAATGGTAATCGAGGCAATGCAGGATTACGAAGTTCAACAGAGAGAAAATGCTATGAAATTAGTTGAAGAAAATTTAGCTAAGAATGCTGACAGTCTTTATAACAGATCCGGTGACGGCATTATCGGTAATCCGAACGGAAGCAAAGTATTGGTTGAATTCTTTGATTTCTCTTGCGGTTATTGCCATCGTGTTCATCCGGCAATCAAAGAAATCGTTGCCAACAATCCTGATGTAAAGGTTGTAGCAAAGCCGATGACTTTCTTGGCTCCGGTTTCAAAATATGCAGCTAAAGTTGCTTTGGCAGCCGGTGAACAAGGTAAATTTGCCGAAGTTTATAATGCTTTGTTTGAGGCTGAAGGTCGTTTGAGCGAATCCAAAGTTGATGAGTTGGCTACAAACTTGGGTTTGGATATGGAAAAATTGAGAGCTGATATGAATTCATCTAAAGTTGAGAAAACTTTGGCTGATGCTTCGGAATTAGCAGCTAAAATCAATGTAACCGGTGTTCCGACCATGGTATTCAACAATAAAATTATACAAACTTTAGATGCTTCGGTTATTCAAGAAGCTATTGATGCTGCAAAATAAAATCTGAACGGATGTTAATATAAAAAAACTGCGCCGAATCGTTACGGAGCAGTTTTTTTATGGGATAACCGTAACAATACTTGAGTTTTGTGAATTAAAAAGTTATATATAGAGAAAACGTTTTGATAGGATGAAATTCAATGGGAAAAAACTTTTTTATTTGGTTGGGCGTATTTTTAGCTATTTCTTTGGCAGCCAGTTTGTTCGGAGGAGATGTTTCCAAGGCAGGGGCTGAAAGATTAGCTTTTTCGGAGTTTATGGATAAGGTAGAACATAAGCAGGTTGCAGAAGTAGTGATATCCGGTGCCAGTGTGAGCGGGGTTGCTACCGATGGGGCAAAGTTTTATACTTATGCGCCTTATGATCCGGGAATGGTTGAAAATTTACGCAGTCATAATGTTAAAGTTACGGCAGTTCCGGAAGATAATACCAGCAATAATTTATGGGGAATCTTTGTGTCATGGTTTCCGATGCTGTTACTGGTCGGGGTTTGGGTGTTTTTTATGCGTCAGGCCAGTGTCGGTAATAATAAGGCGATGAGTTTCGGTAAATCGCGGGCAAGATTGATTGAAAATACCAAAAAAGTTACGTTTGCCGATGTTGCCGGTGCTGATGAAGCAAAGCAGGAATTGGAAGAAATTATTGACTTTTTGAAAGATCCGGCAAAATTTCAACGTTTAGGCGGAAAGATACCGAGAGGTGTATTGATGGTCGGACCTCCGGGAACAGGAAAAACTTTGTTAGCTCGTGCAGTTGCCGGTGAAGCTGATGTGCCGTTTTTCTCAATTTCCGGTTCGGATTTTGTGGAAATGTTTGTCGGTGTGGGTGCCAGCCGGGTGCGTGATATGTTTGCACAAGCCAAGAAAAATTCACCTTGTTTGTTATTTATTGATGAGATTGATGCGGTGGGACGACATCGCGGTGCCGGTTTGGGCGGCGGTAATGATGAGCGTGAACAGACCTTAAACCAATTATTGGTTGAGATGGACGGTTTTGAAGATAAAGAAAATGTTATTGTGATAGCCGCGACTAACCGACCGGATGTTTTGGATCCGGCATTGTTACGTCCGGGGAGGTTTGATCGTCAGGTTACCGTTACCAATCCCGATAAAAAAGGCCGTGAGGAAATTCTTAAGGTTCATGTTAAGAAAGTTCCTTTGGCGAAAGATGTTAATTTATCGGTAATTGCTCGCGGAACTCCGGGATTTTCCGGTGCTGATTTGGCTAATTTGGTGAATGAAGCGGCATTATTGGCGGCGCGTAAAAATAAAACCAAAGTTACTTCAAAGGATTTTGATGAGGCAAAAGATAAGGTGCTGATGGGGGCAGAACGCAAGTCAATGGCAATGGATGAGTCGGAGAAAAAGCTGACTGCTTATCACGAGGCCGGACATGCTATATGTTCGTTGTTTGTAGAAGAAACCGATCCTATTCATAAGGCAACTATTATTCCGAGAGGCAGGGCTTTGGGAATGGTGCAGCAGTTGCCGGAAAAAGATCAGTATTCTTATTCAAAAACTAAAATGTTGTCTCGTTTGATTATCATGATGGGCGGGCGAGTTGCCGAAGAGATGAAATTCGGTGAGCGCAAGGTTACTTCCGGAGCATCATCAGATATTGCCGCAGCGACAAATTTAGCACGCTCGATGGTTACCGAATGGGGAATGAGCGACAAATTAGGTCCGGTGTTGTATGCGGAAAATACCGGTGAGGTTTTCTTAGGCAAATCGGTTACCCAAAGCCGCAATATGAGCGAAGAAACCGCTAAGTTAGTTGATGCCGAGATTAAACGTTTGGTTACCGAGGCTTATGACGGAGCAAAGAATTTGTTGCGTGAACATCAGCAAGACTGGGAAAAATTGGCTGAAGCATTGATAGAATATGAGACTTTGAGCGGAGAAGAAATCAAAGATTTGTTGGACGGCAAAGATATATCAGTGCAAAAAGAAGCACCGGTTCCGGAAGAGAAACGCACCCATGCTTCAATACCGGAGTTGTAATGGCGAATGAATATACAAAAAACTCGGTTGTACCGAGTTTTTTGTTGGTTAGGAGTATGGTATAATCAATGGTAATACAAAATTATTTATAAGAGAAGAATAACATATCAGATATTATTACCATCTGCCGCTTGATCCTCCACCACCGAAAGAGCCGCCGCCACCTGAAAATGACGAACCGCCTCCATGCGATGAACCGCTTCCATGCGATGAACCGCTTCCATGCGATGAACCGCCTCCGTGATAGGTTCTTTTGAATTTTGTGTACTCTTTATCGGTAAAACATGATTTCTTTTTCAGTTGACTGATAAAGCTGATTGGGATAATACCAAGTGAATGAAGAAACAAAAATAAAAGCAAAATAATTCCGGATAGAAAATCATTATTAAGTCTGATAATTCCGGCTAAAAAAAAGACTGAATAAAAAGCAACCCAAGGGATAACAGATAAAATATATTTTCTTTTGTTTTTATGTATTTCTTCTAGTTCTTTTGCGGAAAAATCTACATTTTCAATTTCTTTGTTGCTCTTTTTAAGGCAAATATAGATATAATTTGGAACGGTAAAACGAACAATCCAAATAAGTATAAGTCCAAGAAAAATATGACTGAAAGAGATATTTTTTGCGGGATT
>CAMOLN010000064.1 GCA_946618745.1 uncultured Alphaproteobacteria bacterium
TAATATCTGACTCCGAGTGAGTATTCTTGGGTATTTTTGCCTTTACTATCCACAACCTCACCGCTCAAAGCTACCGCCCAATCGGTAGAAATGATATAATTCAGCTCGCCTTTATAAGCAATTTGATTAAACGGTTTTTGCGTAGCAATCTGCGGTTCGGCCTCAACTAATGCCCGCCAATTTCCTAAACTGACCAAAGCTCCTACATTCAAGCTCAAAGCCCCATAAGAATTATGAGCTATTCCTCCGCCATAACCTGCCCGATTATTTATTAAAGCAAACAACCGCAGACTATCGCTCAAATCAACAGCTCCACCGCCTCCGATTGTCAAACTGCCGACATAATGTTCATTTTCATTTTCCGGATTTAGCCAGCGCTTAACGTTCAAATCAATCTGAAACGAGGTAGGATGAAACATTGCATCAATCGGTGAAATTGAGCGAATATTCAAAATATCAAACTCTTGCAACACCAATTTGTCCCGCTCATCATAATAACGCCACTCTTGATTTAAGAAATTTATCTGTGCCCCTTTAATCAGCCCGAAATCATTATCGGTCAGCGATTGATAAGCCGGACGAAACTCTAATTTTTCAAACATCTCACCGTTGCGCTCCCCTGCTCCGACCACCAATCTCTTAGAATCATGAGCTTTCAACGGCGACCTTCCCTTGCTTAATTCGGCAATACTTCCCTTATCCTTAAATCCGCTTCTGCTTCGCAACACCTCAAAACTCTGCTTACGATAATCACCTAATTCCAGTTTTTTTGCCACCCATTGATATTGCACAAATTGATAAGCAGTCTCCCAAACATCGGCTTTTTGAGCATCTTCCAACTCATCACCCAATTTATAATCTTTTGCTTTAATTGCTTTTTTATAAATCTCACGCTGATTATCGCTCATCATCTTATAACGATGCTTGATTTTGTTTTGTCGTGAAGGACGATAATTTACAGCCTTAACTAAATTATTTTGCCTGGCAACAACCTTAAAACTATCCAAAGGAATAACCCAATTCTTGAACTGCGAAGCCAAATGCAACTCCGGTTTCACCGCATCAATCATCTCTAACAGCATATACGAACAATTGCGGCTGAAAAAATAATAGCGTGATTGCGTTTGCCCGATTTCCCACAGATGAGCCACCATAAAATCCAACTCTTCTTGACTAAAATTGAGTGTCAACTCCCAAATATCCCGATTTTCAATATTGTTATAAGTATTGATAATATCATAATAAGGTTTAACCGTAAATCCGCCGAAATAAAGCCCGAATAACCCTTTCAAAGCATAAGCTGCCCCGGCCTCTTCGCCGGTAAATGCTCCGTAATTTGCCCCATGCGCCAGCATCTGCGTGCCTTTACGCTTGGTATCAATTCTCAAAAGCGTATGTCCGAACATTGATGAGGGATTGTTCATATAAGCATCGGTAAACAGCAAAGTTATGTCTTTAGGTTGCAAGTCGGCTTTGAATTGATCATATTCTTCACATTTAGGAAAAGATTTTTGTACCAACCCGCGCTTTTTCAGATATAAATAACGTGCCGGAAACACACATTGTTTTGCCGTATCATTTCCCTTAAAAAGCTCAATCGTTGCCTGCAATTCTGCTTCCGGATTGGTTTTGCCGTCTTCGCTCAAAAAGAAATTATCCGAGTCAATTGAACTTTCCCCTTTTTGATAATGCCCCAAAGCCAGCCATGCCTCATCAACTTCCATTGCCTCAGCTGAAAAAGAAAAAAACAAACAAAACAGAAAAAGAAAATAACGCAATTTACAGTCCTACTATTTATTCTACCCCAAACTAGGATAATAGTAAATAATTCGGAGAACAGTTCAGATAGAGTGATTTAAAAAGCTCGGAAAATTTTAGTGTAGATATGCCTACATGAATTTTCCGAGCTGCATTAAATCGCTCTAGATGAGCTGTTATACGAATTATTAAGCTTTGGCAATTTGCATAACTGCCAAAGTAAGATCTACTGCATCAACATCATTGCTGGCAAACAAAACACCGAAGTTGTCTTGGATTTTAACTGCTAAAGTATTTTCATCAACATTCAAAATGCCGGCAACGGTTTTGATGGTCTCGCCGTTTCCTTGAGCGGCATCATAAGCAAATTGTTCCATGTTGTTCTCTAAGAAAGCGAGCAACATTCTTCCTGTTCCGCCGGTGATACGACCGTTGGGATCACAACCAGAAGTTCCGGTAGTGATACCGAAAGTTTGAGTTCCGAAAAATCCGTTGGTTGTAGCAGCCAAAACTTGCGGAATAATCCCCGACTGTCCGCGCCAAGCCATCGAACCCAAACCGCAACCGGTTGAATCATAAGCATTGGCATTGGTGCTTAAAGCCAAAACACCGGCAGCAACTGCCGAAAGAAGATAAATTTTTTTCATTAGTTCAATCTCCAAAAAATTTCAAATTACCACGTCAATTTACATTTTTTTTTATCCCTTGTATATATCAAAACAACATTTTTCCCCTATAAAAAACTGCCCGATTACCTCAGCCATAATTTGACAAAAAAAACTTGCAAAAAAAATTTTCCCTTTATACTGACCGCAATAAAAATATTATTAATAAAAAAAAGCATTATTATGATTAAAGTAGATTTTAACAAAATGCGGTTTCCGATGATATTTGTCATAGCAAACCCATCTGCGAAAATTCTGAAAGTCAATCGCGAGCAAGCCATTAACTTTGAACCTGAAATGTTCGAAGAATATTGCGCCACTTGTGAGGAACTTTCCCCGGGTGAGCCTTACAGAGGCTACGTCATTCTCAACGGCGAAAATGACTTTACCTATTTCACATATCCCGGAATTAGGGTGCTCTACCTTGACGGCGCTTTGACACCGGCCCAAAGTTATCAGGAAATAATTGCGGCCTATCTCGAAGAGTTCCCGGATTCTGAACGCAAGGAAATTCGTGAAAGCCACCATGATTCTGGCTATCTGAAACGCTTTCCCGACGTCCTAATTGAGGATATGATGAATATGCCCCAAAGCCGAAAGGAAGTAATTTTCTATCTTCCGACTAAACATCAAGGATTCAATGGTACTTGTTGCTATGTGGAAACTTTTCAGCTGCAGAGGTTGGAAAAGACTGTCTTAGATACTAATATTGAAGTACAATTTGACCCCAGGTTAAAACTGAAAAATGAAGATGCTGTCAGTCTTCAAAAAGCCATGCGAAACGCTATGCTGAGCAATGTCCCCACACCGCTTAACTTATCGCCGGAAGAAATACGTATATTAAACACCTACATAGGTCCTTATCTCTTCAGGGATTTTTTTGAATAGTCTCCTCCCCCTGGCAGAGTTCAACGCTTTGCCTGGGGGATTTTTATTTCATTATTTTTACAACATTTTTCCCCTATAAATTCGCGGCTGTAAAATACCTGCTCAAAACCTCATCATTTCGTTTGTCATTAAGATATTTTTAACCTAAAATACGCATAATTATCAAATAAGCAAATTTATTAGGAGACAGATAATGACGTTTGATGAAGTTTTGTTTAGCGATAATACGCTCTTCAATTATATCGGATATGCTGCAGCTTTAGCTACAATTTTAACTTTTACCATTCAGATTGTTAAAATAATTGAAAGCAAAAAAGTAACCAATCTGTCAAGTTATATGTATATCATCTATACTTTGAGCTTGGTTTGTTGGGCAACCTATGGCATCTTCATTGAAGATTGGATTATCGTTGCGGCCAATGTTATTGCCTTCCCGTTCACTTTTACTATTTTGTTGCTCATATTATACTATGACGCCGAAGACAAGATTGAGCGTGCTCGCCGCGATGCTTTAACCAATGTATTTAATCGTCAATATTTTGCCCAAACCGTTCCGGTTAGAATTGCCAAAGACAAAACCAACAAACAAGACTCGGCTGTTTTAATGATTGAAGTTAACGGTTATAATGCCATCAAAAAGAGCTTTGGTGAAAAAACTGCCAACAAACTGCTTAAAACCGCCGGTAAATTCTTTGAAAAGAATTTGCGTGAAAGCGATATTGTCGCCCGTTTGGATAAAAATATGTTTGTGGCTTATTTATCTGATGCTAACAGCAAATCGGCCGAAAGCGTTGCCAAACGTCTTAACAAAGATGCCGGCGAGATTAAAATGCGTCTTGATCGTAACAACGAACAAAATTTGGATATCTCTATCGGTTTATGCACCACTCAAAAAGCTGATGATATGCCGACCTTGATGACTAAGGCCGAAAAAGCTTTGCATGAGATAACCGCTAAGAGCAAAACCAAAGTAAAAGTTGCTAAATAGCTTCTATCTGTCAAAAAAACAGCCGAAACTAGGTTTCGGCTGTTTTTTCTTTGCGTATTTGTTCGATTGTTTCCACAACAAGTTCGCAAAATCCCGATACATCAAGATTCAACCAATTATCATGGAAATAGTGGCTCATTGGCTGTGGCTTCAACTCCAAATCCGCCAAACAATCTTGGCAAACTTTAGCAAAGATACATTCGATCTCTTCAAAATTAAGATCAAACGTATAGAGATGATTATGAGTATATATTATCTCATCTCGTTTGTGCTTTTTGGACACAACATCTTGTATCACCGCTACAGAATAGAAATAGTTTACGATTTCTCTTACGTAAACACATCCATCCAAAGTCAGCAATACTCCGTTCTTATATCCAGCAGAAACAACAGCGTAATCAGTAACGCTAACTATCGTATCTTCCGTCACATTTTCATAATCCCATGAAATGTCTTCAAGCACAGCAGTCTTAACGGTTTCTCTTGTGATTTCCATAAGATTTTTTTTAATAGTTAAACAATAATAAATTTTATTTCATCTAAATTGTTTTTTACCTTTTTGTCAAGTATAAAAATCTGCGGCCTAAACCTCTTCCAAAAATTTGGTTAGTAATAAACTCAACTTACTGCCTGCCTGACCTACAATATCCAACACTTCCTGATGATTCAGATTTTCGCCTCCTAAACCGGCACCTAAATTGGAAATAACCGAAAATCCCATAACCTCCATACCGAAATTAACCGCCGTAATCACTTCCGGCACTGTGGACATTCCCACGGCATCTGCCCCTAAATTGCGAAACATCCTAACCTCTGCCGGAGTTTCATAATTCGGTCCCAAAGCCATAATATACACGCCTTCATACAACGGAATATTTTCTCTTTTGGCAATTTCACGCATTTTTTGCCGTAAACTCGGCGTATAAACTGCACTCATATCCGGAAAATTCGGTTTTCTGCCAAAACCGACCAAAGGATTTTTACCGCTGAAATTGATATGATCGGCAATCATCATCAAACTGCCTGCCGGCATATCCTCGCGCAACGATCCGGCGGCATTAGTTGCAATAAAACGTTTTACGCCCAGTTCTGCCAAATCTTGAGTTGACATGGTAATATACCTGGGATCCAACCCTTCATAAAGATGGGTGCGTCCGGCTAAACAAATTACCTTGTGTTTACCGACAACCCCGGCATAAAGCCCGCCTTTATGCCCGGGAACATGTGTCGTCGGACACCCCGGAATATCAGCATAAGGAATAATTATCGGGTCTTTAAGACCGTCAGTCAAATCACTCAACCCTGAGCCGAGAACAATTGCCGTATCCGGCACAAAACCGTCAAGTCTTTCTTGCAAAAATTCCAAATTGCCTTCGGACATTACTTTTCTCCTTATCTGAAATCGCTTTTATCTCATCTAATTATTATTTTGCAGCTTTGTCAAACAAAAATTTTCTCAAGTTTGTTTTTTCTTGTTTAGTCACGAAAACAACACCCCAACTATTATCATTGCGAGGAGGATGTAAATTCGACGTGGTTTTTCCCGGCTTCTTTTGCTCAAGCTCTCTTTTATGTCATTCTCTCTCCTTTTCTGTCATTCTCTCTCCTTTTCTGTCATTCTCGGGCTTGCCCCGAGAATCTAAAACAAATTAGCATCTGATTTCTTGGATCTTCGGGTCAAGCCCGAAGATGACAGAAAATAAAAATCCCGAAGATGACAGAAAATAAAAATCCTGAAGATGACAGAAAATAAAAATCCTGAAGATGACAGAAAATAAAAATCCTGAAGA
>CAMOLN010000065.1 GCA_946618745.1 uncultured Alphaproteobacteria bacterium
CGGGCAATTTGTTTTCCAACAACAGATGCGGACGCACTGTCCCCCCCGAGGATTTTTGGATAACATTACTGTAGATGTCGAAATAAAAATATTTAGCATCTCGTTCTGATGATGTAATGCCTGAGATTTCTTCAGCAGCATATCCTTTAGCTGCTAAAGAGGTTAATACCGAATTAATCAGCTTATTATTGTCACCAATATAGCCGTCAGATTCGTTAATAATTGTTACTTTGCTAAAATCAGTGCCGTAGAGCAACATCGCTTCGCCAAGAGCAGGCAAATACCATTGACCTTGACCAAAGTTGGCATCATCGGCTGCAACTCCGGGGGCGTAAAATTGTCTGGTGATATAAGCGGATTCACCACTGGCTCCAATTTGGTTGATAATCGCGGTAGTGTTTGCCTTACCGTTAAAGAAACTATGGTTATAGTTGATGGTGCAACCATAGTTGCCGGAATGATGACATTCAGTATAATAAATGCCCTGACACGATTCACCGCTTAATTTACCAGTGCAGTTAGCGGATGAATATTGATATTCATCGGAACAACAGTTAACTCCGTAGGGAAGTCCTGGACCAACTTTGGGTATATTATTGTCATCGCCTAAACTATAGCTTGTATAAAATCTGGAAGATAAAACGGATTGTCCGTAAGGATTGGTCGGGTCAAAATTGCCGACGGTACTATTGGAACTGAAAGTTAAATCTTTAAGGTTGACAAGACGAACCGAATTGCCGTCATCGGAAACCCAATAGACCACGCCGACCGGGGTTCTGGTGCCGTCATCATTAGCAACACTATCATAAGTCAGGTCGGCATAAACCACATCACCGACACTGACACCGGAAACTCCGGACAGCGAAGTGGCGGGCAATTTATTTTCCAGTAGTAAGTGAGGTCTTACATTTAAAGCACTTGATGAGCTGTTTGGATAAATACGTTGGTTAATTAGGTCAAGCTCAAAAGGTTTAACAGAAGCATCGTTAGGAGAGCTTCCTTTTAATGAAGATGATACATAGGCACCGGCAATCTCATTCGTCGGATAATTTTGGGCTGCCAATGAATTTAAGGTGGTATTTATGGTATCTAAATTATCACCGATTATATTTGTGATATAATAATCACTATCAAAATTGATAGCTGCTACATCAAGTCCATCAAGCAATAACAATTCACCGATTGCCGGAGTATACCATTGTCCTTGACCGAAGTTGGGGTCACTCGCTGATACAACCGGAGGATAAAACTGGTTGTTGGCATAAACTGCCAGAGCCTTATCACCATATTTGTTCAACAACAGAGGTGAAAGCATTTTTCCATTGAAAAAGCTATGATTATAATCAACGGAGCAACAAGCATGCTGATTATTGCAAGTTGTTGAGCTTAATACCTTGGGGGCGGCACAAGTGTCGGATGTGAATTGATATTCATCCGTGCAAGTGCAGTTAGTGTAATAACCGCACTGCAAACCACTAGGTTGTTGCGGATAAGTGCAATTGGCCTGACTGAAAAAGTAAGGATTACTTGAGTAAATAGCCTCATCAGGAACTGTGTAATAACCTGTATAAGGATCTGATTCAAAAAGATTGGTAATTCCGCTGATATCAGTGCAACAACTTGAAGTAGAAATACCTTCCCATTTAACCTGTCTTGTAGTTTTGCTATAAGGTGCGGATGGATAAAATGTGCAATCATTATTGGAAGCATAAGTGCAACTAAATGTTAAATCTCGAAGACTGATAACACGAACCTTGGTGCCGTCATCGGAAACCCAGTAAGCTATGCCGACCGGTTTGCGGGTGCCGGGATCATTGGCAGGATTATCATAGGTTAAATTGCTATAGATCACATCCCCTGCTTGAACACCGGAAACACCGGATAAAGAAGTAGCCGGCAATTTATTTTCCAACATAGTATGTGGGCGAACCTCGTAAGAAAGCTGGGTTTTGTGTGCAGTGCTTCTATATCCATCCTGTTGATACATCCATACGCCCTGTGGACCTGCTTCAGTCGATGACATGTAAATACCCAAATTGTAACCATGAGAATCATCACCAACATTACTATAACCTTTAGACCTCAAGGTATCATAAGCGGCATTAATTTTATAATAGTTACCATTGCCTTCTGTGAAAGTTGCATTATTGGTTGCATCCATACGTGTCAGGCTGCTAAAATCGATCCCGTAGAGCAACATTAGTTCCCCGAAGGCTGGCATATACCATTTGCCTTGGCCAAAATTAGCATCATTTGAAGAAACTACCGGAGGATAAAATTTGCTGCAGGCATAAGCAGGTATACCTTTAGCACCGATTTCAGCAACAATAGCGGCCGTATTGGCTTTACCGTTCAAAAACGAGCCATCCCATTTTATGTCACAAATGGCTTCTTCACATATGGCATATTTACCGTTACATTCATAACCGCCTAAGATTTTAGGACTGTAACAATTGCTGGAATCATATGTATATTCTTCGGGACAATTACATTCGGAATATTTAACGCATTGTTCACCTCCCAGGATATGCGGGGTTTTACAATTGGATTCATCATATTGATAAGCACCGCCGGTATTAGCGGTATTATAGTTTTTGATATTGGTGATATCTTTGATATCGGTGTTTTGCTGTTCGGTAGTTGACCAATTGGTAGTGGTAACGCTCCCTCCGAAAGGATTGGCTGCATTAAAGTTGCCGACAGTGTTATTGTTGGTAAAAGTCAGATTTTTAAGAGCTATAATACGCTCCGAATTACCGTCATCAGAGACCCAATAGACTACACCTACCGGAGTTCTTGAGCCGTCATCATTGGCAACATCATCATAAGTTAAATCAGCATAAACCACATCACCGATTTTAACTCCTTCTTCACCGGACAGGGAAGTGGCGGGTAAACTGTTCCATAATCGTAATGAAGGGCGAACTGAGGATCCGCTGTATGAGTACTTATTGGGGGTGCTTCTAGAACCGCCCGCATAACTGTTAAAAGAAAGATACCAAACAGAGCCTGCGGCATATTCCGTTGAAGTGAAATAGTAGCCGGTTAAGTTGGCTGCGGCATAACCATGGTCAGCCAAAGCAGTCAGAGTTGTATTGACGGTTGTTTTAACAGCTCCGGTGCTTCCGGAGGCACTTTTAAGCGTGGAAACTTTATCAAAATCAGTTCCGTAAAGCATCATCATTTCGCCAATGGCAGGCAAATACCATTTACCTGCACCAAAATTGGCATTGTCGGCATTAACACCCGGGGCATAATAATGATTGGCAGCATAAGCGGCTAAACCGCTTGATCCGATTTGATTTACGATAGCGTCTGTATTACTTATTCCGTCAAAAAATGAGTTGTCCCAGTCTATTGAACAAGTAAAATCATGAGCCGGATCATGACAGGTGGTGTAGAACATGCCTTTACATACACTTCCGGTTAAAACACCGGCACAATTGGCAAAGGTATATTGATAAGCACTATCGCAGGCACAAGAAGTGTATTTGCCTTGACAACTGTTGCCGACGCCTACCTCGCCTGTGCCAGAACAGGATTCGGTGTAATTTTGCGGACATTTGCAAGAATTGTATTTTTGGCCACCATCAGCAGTGCAAGCAGTGCCTTCACCTTCTTCAATGTCTTGGCATAGTGCATATTCTTCAGAACAGGTGCAGGAGGTATATTTTCCGTCGCAGGAATCGCCGACACCAACTTCGCCGGGTTTGGTGCATGTTTGGTTGTATTGCTCGGGACAATGGCAATTGATATAACAGGTTTGAGCCCCGCGAGTTATAGTATTACATTCTTTATTACTTCCGGGATGAGCTGACAATCCGCCGATTGCTTCACAAGAAGTGTCATCTCCCTGAAAAGGTAAACCATTTTCATTTGCTCTAAGCTTTCTTAAATAATCATTGATGATAACAATATCAGCAAAAGCATTTGATGAAGCAAAAATTCCTAAGAAAGCTAACAGTAATAAACGTTTCATAACAATAACTCCTTTGGCGGTCGCACAATAAAATCAACGGAAAAATGCATTTTTTCCTAAAAATATAATAAAATAATAGCATATTTTTGTGGTTATGTCAATTTAAAATATCGGAAATACTATACTTTGTTTTTCACTAATATTTTATTAATTTTTTTACAATATCCGATGATATTATGTTGTTATTTGTATTGACTGAAAAATAAAAATGTGATACTAGCCTGTAATGTTTTGACTTTTTTTCTAAAGTTTGTGGTTGTTAAGAGAGGGGAGATTGTTATGAAAAGTTTATTACTGTCGGTTGCCTTAGGAATTTTCGGTGTGTCGTTGAATGCCGATGCCGGAATTAGAACAATTGAAGATTGGCAAGGTAATGATTTTGTGAATGTGGCAAATGATGGTAAAAATGATCAAGGGACCTGTGAAAGTAAGGGTTGGCTTTCACAACAACCGACAAACAAACATTGCGATATCGTTATTGAAAATGGTCTGACTTGTTATAACAATTGTCACTGCAATAATGAATTTAAATTATGTAACGGAGCAGGTGAAGAACCTGACGGAATAAGTTGTGTGGAAGATAACGGGGATCAAAAGTATTCTGCCTGTAAATGAGGTGTCGGTTGCGATTTATTATTCATTAAGGATGATGAATTCGTTATCAGCCGTCATGTTTAAGACTACACGGATGCGTTCGTCAAGCAAATCAAGGTCAAGGCTTTTGTCGGAAAGGCGGTCAACCAGTTGTTGCAGGCGCTCTTTTTCCGAATGTAATTTTTGCGAAGTTTGCTTGGCTTGAGCAATTTCGTTTTTCAGCGATATTAGACGGTAAATGTTGCGATTGCCGCAGATGGTTTGAAAACTGAAATAAATTGCAATAAACAAGCATAAAGCAAAAAGCCAATAATGTTTGATTTTTTTGTTAAAGACGAAACCGATATCCATTGAAACAATATCCTAAAAAAAATAAGAGTTATTTTATTATGAGACTCGGAAGATGAGTCGTTAAGGTGAGTCAAATTCAAACAAAATTTGGTTAAGAATTGGTATAAACAACATAATTTTTTATTTAAGACAAAAAAATTGACGAAACCATTTTGATGTGTTATAATGATGTATGTCATAAAGATATAGGTGTAAAATATCGGTTTATGAGAGGCATAACATGGGCGGTTATATAACAGATAAGTTGCGGCAAATACAAGAAAAAATAAGATTACGAAAAATGCAAAGAGGGCTGAAGGCTGTTTCAATGACTGAAACAGAATATAAACGTGCTATGCTTAAGAAAAAAGTTATTAAGATGATGTTGGTGGGAATGATACCGGTTGCGACAGCGGTCGGAATGTTTAAGCTGATGAATAACGGCAAAATTGATGATAAAAAGTTGACGGCTAAATTTACCGAGTGGAAAGAAAATTGGAAAAAAAATCAGGATAATAAGCCGGTAAATAACAGCGAGGAACTGATTGAAATCGAAGGTTATGAGCATTTGCGCGCATTGCTTAAACAGGCTAAGAAGAAAGGTTATGACTTAGATGATGTTGATATTGATCCCGAATGTCATATTGAAATAAATAAGAGAAATTGCGGAAGATATTATAAAATAGGTGGGGAATATACTATTAATGGAGAGACTTATTGTCCGATGAAACCAGAGGGAGATTATGTGGAACGAGGGATAATTTCTTATTATGGAGAAGGCGATTCATTTAACGGAAAACTTACCGCTAACGAGGCTGTGTTTGATAAGTCAGCCATTACGGCAGCTCACAAGACACTTCCGATACCGTCATTGGTAATAGTAACAAATGTAACAAACGGTAAAATGGTATTAGTGCTGGTTAATGATCGAGGTCCTTATTCGGGGGATCGGATTTTAGATGTGTCAGCTGCGGGAGCGAAAGTGTTGGGCTATAAAGGTCGCGGCACAACAGAAGCAGTGGTTTCGTATTTGCCAGAGTCAAGTAAGCATTTGCAGGAGTATATGGAAGGAAAATGCAGCCAAGAAGAGATGCAGGCGGAAGTTAATAGGTTGGAAAAGCAAATTGCTCAGGCAAATAAGGTAAATGAAATCATGTTAGCAATGTC
>CAMOLN010000066.1 GCA_946618745.1 uncultured Alphaproteobacteria bacterium
TGGTATTTATTATATCTCAAGTAGTTTACAATATTAATCCCTAATACGAAAAGACCTATTACAATAAAACAACAGTCAAAAACCCAAACTGAAATCATAGGATTGTAAGGAGTAACATCATAAGCCGGAGCAATCTCATTCATACCGGTATTAAAACCGTTTAATAATTCATACAACCCCAACACAACTAATAAAAAACCAAAAAAAACAGGAAAAACAATATTTCTTATCTTCAAACGATCCGTGCAATGCCCTTTTTTTCCGTTTAAGGTAAATTCTAAATTGTTGCTGAAATATAAAGGTGTTTTACTCATGACACTATCCCACTGTTGTTAAATTTAACCGTATAATAATACATCTTTTTTTAAAAATCATCTTTTTTTGCCAAATTTTACTGGATTTTAATTTACTACAGGCATAATGTTAAACTAAATAATAATTATTACAAGGAACAAAAATGGGATATTATGAAATTTTTTTACATCCAAACAGCTTGTATACAACTGTATTTTCTTTGATTTGCCTTTTGATCGCGGGGATGTTTTCCTTACGGCAAAGTGAAATTAAATTACCTGTAATTTTTCTGTTGAGTGCTTTTGTTTTTGACTTTATAGCGGTTTGGATTGAGGCTTTGGCTTGGCAGCATCAGGGCGATTCGGTAGAGCTTTGGGTGCTGTTTGAGATGATATGGTTTTTATTGGCTATGTTTTGTATGTCGTTGGCAGCCGCAGCTTTTGTATCTTCAACATCTTCCAGAGATATGAATGCATATTGGCCTGCATGGGTGCTGGGTGGTTTAGGCCTTATATCAATAATTCTTTTTACAGTAATAATCCCTGACGGTGAAATAATTGGTCGTTTGCGCACTATTTTACCTTTAGCATCGTTTGCTTATTTAGCGGTGGGTTTAGGATCTAAACTTAAGGCAAACGCCAAAAGCGGAGCCGCCTTTGCGATGGTTGTATCCGTAATGGTAGTTGTTGAAATTATATTGAAATTGTTCAGTATATATCTGCCATGGTGGATAACTTCAGTATTTTATATTTTATTTGCCTTAAGTTTTTTGCTCATGCAAAGTGATGTGTTATTAACCAAACTTAAAAAAGCTGATTTGGATATCGTAAAATTTAATCAAAAATTGGAAGAGATAATTAAATTGTCTCCTTTTCCTATTGTTATATCTCGTTTAAGTGATGATAAGATTCTTTTAGCTAATGATAATGCAGCAAGAACTTTCGGATTCGATATTGATGATATCGGTTACACCTTGAAAGATTTTTTTGCCGATTCCCACAATCGCCAAGCTTTGTTTGAGGAACTTGAAGAAAAACACAGAGTTCAAGAGTTTGAAGTTTTGATGAAAACTCCCGTCAATAATATACCGTTCTGGTTACTTGCCTCTGCCAATATCATAGACTATAACAATGACGTGGCCATTTACGCAGCTTTCCAAGACATAACTTCTCGTAAAGCTCGAGAAAATATTCTCGAAAATCAAGCGATTCGCGATCCTCTTACCTCGTTATTCAATCGCCGCTATTTTGAAACTGAAGTTACTAAACTAATCAGTAAAGCGAAAAAAGAAAATGCTCCTTACAGTGTTTTGATGTTAGATGCTGATTTATTCAAAAGAGTTAACGACACTTACGGACATAAAATCGGCGATAAAATTTTAATCGAATTAGCCAATAAAACGGAAAAAGCTTTGCGAGACTGTGATATAGTTGCGCGCTATGGCGGAGAAGAATTTTTGGTATTTTTACCATCTATTAATGAAGAGCAAGCCTGCCGAGTTGCCGAACGTTTACGTCAGTCTATTGCCACGATAGTTGTGCTGACCGAAAACAATCAAAAGGTTACTATAACCGTTTCAATAGGTGTAAGTTCATCGTCAATTTCCGATAATGTTGAAACTTTAATCAAAACAGCTGATGTAGCACTTTATAAAGCCAAGCAAAACGGACGCAATCGAGTTGAATTGTTCAATAAAAATGATTTACGTAAGTTATCGAATCAAACCAGCCATACAACTCCGGAAACCGAGCAAAATATCCATCCGGTATTTTCTTCCGAAAACACAGCCGAGATATCTTTGCTTGATGGCGCCGATACGCAAAATTTGCGAGAATAAATATGAATTGCCAATATAGCCAAATTTGCGGAGGTTGTGTTTATCGCAATTTTTCTGATGACGAATATCGTAATTTCAAAGTGTCAAAATTACAGCAAATGCTTTGTAAACTCAACACGCAAAATTATAAATTATGCTCGCCGATTTTTATTTCCGACGGAAGTCGCCGCCGAGCCGCTTTTACTTTTTTATTTAAGAAGAATAACTTGCTTTTAGGATTTAATCAAAATTCTTCGCACAATATTGTCGATGTAAAAGAATGTTTGTTGCTGACCGGTCAGATAAACAAAATTTTGCCGGCTTTACGCAAGTTACTCATTGAATTATGTTCACAAACCTACAGTCTTAAACGCGGCAAAAAAATTGTTGCACAAAAATTATCTCAAGGAGATGTATTGATTTGCGAAACAGATAACGGCCTGGACATTGTTTTAGAATATGAAACTCCGATAGACATTAATGCCCGAATGATTATTGCCGAATTTATCCAATCAAATGATAATGTTATTCGTATATCTCATCGCTATCATCATAATGAGACAGCAGAAATTCTGGTGCAAAAAACGATTCCTTGTATAAAAATGGGTAATTATAATGTGCAAATTCCTGCAGGAACTTTTTTGCAGGCAACTAAAGAAGGTGAAAAAGCTTTAGCTCAATTAGTTATTAAATATCTTGAAAGAACAGAAGGAAAAATTGCCGATTTGTTTTGCGGGGTGGGAACTTTTTCCTACTATATTTCATCTGCCATAAAAAATATTAATGTTTTTTCAGTCGATTCCGATGCAAAATTACTGTCCGGTTTTAAGGACTCGCTTGACGCCAACCAAATTAGCAATATAAAAATCAAACAACAAAATTTATTTAAGTATCCTCTTTCCCCCGAAGAAATATCAACTTTTGATGCAATAGTATTTGATCCGCCGCGTGCCGGATCCAAACAACAATGCCGTCAAATAGCCTTAGCCGATAAAAAACCTGCGACTATTATTGCCGTTTCATGTAACCCGCTGACATTTGTAAATGATGCAAATATGCTTACAGAAGCAGGATATTCTCTGCAAAAAATAACCTTTATTGACCAATTTACCCGTTCAGATCATTTTGAATTGGTTGCCTTGTTTAAATTGTAATCAATTATTAAAAAGCATTTTCAATATGGCGGATTTTTAACAGCGATTCCACTAACACCGCATCAAAGCGAATATCAAAATCGGCATATTCCGCATGTCTTGCTAAAAAAGCCTCCGCTCCGCGCTTAATTCTTTGCATTTGCTTCGGCGTAATAGCATAAGCAGCCTTTTCCAAAGATTGCCGTTTTTTAACTTCTACAAACACTAAAGTATGTTGATTCTTAACGATTATATCAACTTCGCCGGCACCGGTACCTCTTCCGGTAACATAATTATGTTCTACCAAATGATAGCCTTTTAATCGCAAATATTGCAATGCCGCAAACTCGGCTGTTTTGCCCGAAAAATCACCCATTTTTAAGCTCCAAAGCCTTTTTATAAACCTCATTGCGATTAAGTTTATATTTTTCAACAATATTTTTAACCGCTGCTTTGAGGTTATTTTTTTTCAATTCATTAAGCAATTCTTTAATATAATCATCGGGATTTGCTTCCTTTTCCTCCGGCGGTGAAACTACTATCACAATTTCTCCTTTAGGAGGATTATCCGAAAAATGTTCAATCAATTGGTTTGCCGAACCGTTCACGCATTCTTCATGTAATTTGGTTATTTCACGAGCCACCGCAATTTCTCTCATGCCAAAAACATTAGCCATAACTTCCAAAGTCTTGAGCAATCGATCGGCTCTTTCATAGAATATCAAAGTTGCATCAACCTCTTTGTTTTTACTTAAAAAATCGATTCGGGCTTTATCTTTATTAGGAATAAAACCGCAAAACATAAAAGCATTTGACGGTAATCCCGAAATTTGTAAAGCACAAATCGCAGCACAAGCACCCGGAACAGTGGTTATATAAACATTTTGTTCTCTGGCCGCCTTTGCCAATTTATATCCCGGATCTGATATCAGCGGCGAACCTGCATCAGACATATAAACAACTATTTTATCGCTTGCTTCTTCAATAATCTTTTGTGCCATAATGCTTTCATTATGGTCATGTAAAGCAAAAAAAGTTTTTTCTTTGGGAGAAATCTGTAATAATGACAATAGCTTTTTAGTAACTCTGGTATCTTCACAAGCAATAACTTCAGCATTTTCCAACACTTCTTTTGCTCTGAAACTGATGTCTCCGATGTTGCCTATGGGAGTGGCTATTAAATAAATTCCATTTTTCATTCTTTACAATCCGAGATTTTTATAATAGAAACATAATAACGAATTGTTTTATATTTTGGGAAAAAAAGCAAGTGTTAAAAAATATTAGTATCATTTTTGCAAGCTTGATATTATTTGCCTGCTCATCGAGCAAAGTTATCCGTGATGAAGGCGGGGCCGAAAGTTATACTACTGATATCAGCGAGATTGGAATTTCAGACTCACGCAGTTTTCGTGTTGGAATGTTGTTACCTTTAACCGGTGCCGATTCTAAATATGGCATAGGTATGAAAAATGCCTCTCTTTTAGCTATAAATGATGTAAAAAATCCTAATTTAGTCATCCAATATTACGATACTGCCAGCACTCCTGCCGGTGCACGTGTTGCTATAAAAAATGCCACCGCACAAAGAGCTCAATTAATTTTAGGCCCGTTAAAAAGCACGGAAGTTTCCGCCATAAGCAACGAAACAATTTATCAAGGTATTCCGGTTATTGCATTTTCAACTTCACCGGAGGTTTTACAACCGACTATTTATACTCTAGGTCTTTTAGTTGATGAACAAATTGACCGTATAATGACTTATGCTGTCCAAAAAGGACATCGCAAATTTGCCCTTTTGCTTCCGGATAATAACACCGGAATTTCGGTAGCTCGTTCTGCGGTTAAATCTGCCAACAAAAATAATGTGGCTATTAAATTAATTGGATTCTATCCTCCGGGAATTTCTGATTTTTCATCTTTAGCTAAGCAAATAACCGATTCCGGTATCGATTATGACGCTATGCTTATTCCCGAAGGTGGAATTACCTTAACTGCAGCAAGTGCAATGTTTGCCTATTATGACAAGGCTTATCCTGATGTGCAGTTTTTAGGTAGTTCGATGTGGGAAGCCGGTATTTCCTATCGTGAGGGATCTTTGCAGCAAAGTATTTATCCGTCATTAACCAAAGCTCGTGGTTCAAATTTTGTCACGCAATATTATTCAATGTTTGGCGACAAACCCAGCAGTCTGTATACTTTAGCTTATGACGCAGTTATTTTAGCCGACAAACTATCCAAATCACCTCATGAAAGTTTATCCGAAAGCATTACTTCACCGACAGGATTCCAAGGGCTTAATGGTAAAGTTCGCTTTTTTGAAGACGGAACCAATCAACACTCTTTGGATATTGTCAGTATAAGTTCTCAAGGCGGAAAAGTTGTCGATTCCGGTGATCGCTATTTTGAAACAGTTTCTCAATCTCTGGAAGCAATTGATGTTGATACCATTTATTCAACACCACGAATTTTTGGTAAAGACAGCTCTTTGGCGCAAATTTTGATTTATGGAAAATCCATAGATTTTGTGGCACCACAAAGTTCATCTTCTGTTGTAAACTATGAATAAGTGTCCGGAATAACATACTGTTAACCCCTTTAATTAGTGCCCCGTTCCTATAATTTCATGCGATCCTCAATAGAGGCGCGACACAAAAAACAATGTCAAAAGCGAGGAGTGTAACGACGCGGCAATCTCGGCTTATTTTCTTATGTCACCCTCGGACGTGTTGTTTCTTTCTTTGTTGTCATTCTCGTACTCTCTTTTTTTCGTCATTCTCGGGTTTAACCCGAGAATCCAAATCAAACAATACATCATATTTTTTT
>CAMOLN010000067.1 GCA_946618745.1 uncultured Alphaproteobacteria bacterium
CGAATCGGAAGTGCTGGTGCGAGAAATTTTCAGAGCAATATTGCCCTCGGCCTCTTTGCACAATCTATCCCAAATTACGCGGGAAGTAACCTTGTCGCCCTCACGACCGGATAAAGGTGAATCATTGATGGAAAAAGTCATAGCCAAAGTGGGGGGATCAATCGGTTGGGCTTTAATGGCCTGAGTTACTTCAAAAGCACACAAGGTATCGGCAACCGTGCCTTTTACCACACCGGCAACGGCAACAATATCGCCGGCATGGGCAACATCTAAGGCTTCGCGATTTAGGCCACGGTAAGCCAAAATTTTGCTGATGCGAACACGCTCAATTTCTTGAGAATCGCCATTTAAGACTTTAACCGTATCATTAACGTGCAATGTTCCGGATTGAATTTTACCGGTGAGCAGACGACCGATAAATTTGTCAGCTTCCAAAGTGGTGGCTAACATGGAAAAAGGTGCGTCAGGTTGACAATTAGGCTCGGGAACATAAGAACAAATCAATTCAAAGAGCGGAGTTAAGTCTTTTTTCTCATCAGTTAACTCTTTAACCGCCCAACCGTTGCGTCCGGAAGCATACAAAACCGGAAAATCAAGTTGCTTATCATTAGCGTCAAGGCTGACAAATAAGTCAAAAACCTCGTTTAAGACATCATCACAACGGGCATCCGGTTTGTCAGCTTTGTTGATGACGACAATCGGGCATAAACCTAATTTGAGAGCTTTGCCTAAAACAAATTTGGTTTGGGGCATAGGACCTTCGGAAGAATCGACCAATAAAACCACACCGTCAACCATTGATAGGATACGTTCAACCTCGCCGCCGAAATCAGCATGGCCCGGAGTATCAACGATATTGATGTGGGTGCCTTTCCAGTTAACCGAAGTGCATTTGGAAAGAATGGTGATTCCTCTTTCGCGCTCGAGCTCGTTGCTGTCCATGACGCAGGTTTCAACCTGTTGATTTTCTCTAAATGTGCCGCTTTGTTTCAAAAGTCCGTCAACGAGTGTGGTTTTGCCGTGGTCAACGTGGGCTATGATGGCGATGTTTCTCATGTTCATTTTTAATTTTTCTCCTAAATGGTCGCCATGATTGCAAAACAACTCGCTTATGTACTAATCTAGATACATCGCGCTCGCTGTTTTATTTCCAGCACGAATATTTATGAGAAAAATAAAGTGCCGGAAAGGCGACAACTATCTGAAATTGGCTTGACAATACACTTTTCAATTTAAATTTCAATAGTTTTTTGAGAGGGCTGGCAACTTTAGCCGATGGTGCAAAGTTTGCCGCGTAAAGTATAGCCGATTTTTTCATAGCAGGCATTAGAGGCAATATAGTCGGCATCGGTATAAAGCATGGGAATATAACCATTTCTTTTAGCTTCCATTGTTACTTGATATACTAGATTTTCAGCATAATGTCGGCGACGATGTTCGGGCATGGTGAACACTAAATTGATTGAGGCCGTATCATCGATAGGAGCATATTTGCAAGAGGCAACATTGTTTCCGTTTTCATCCTGCCAGAAAAACATATTGCCGGAACTGATATTATCCTCAGCATCAATGCGGTAGCCTGCTTGATTTTTTTGATCTATGCCGATTTCCTGATGGAACATATCTAAAAATTTTACCAATTCTTCTAAGTCTTTCATTTCGCAACGATGCAGTTGGCCTTTTGCAATATTTTTAGGTTTGATCGGATTGAGGCAATCGTAGGCGAACATGTTGGTAATGATGGATAGTTTTGGGCTATCTTCTTCGGCTCTTTTGATGAAATATTCAGCGAGCTCATATTTAAGATTAAAGCGATGATTACCATCAAGCAGAGAATTATCTTTGACAATTTGATAAACATTTTCCATTTCAGCTTCGCTCAGGTCATCATGAGTCCATATCCATACAGGATAAGGGGCACAGGTATAACAGATTATCATCTGTCGGTGATCGGTTAGCAGAAGTTCGGGATTGTTACCAATAATACGGCGCAGAATAGAAAACGTGTATTTGTCGTTTTCTAATAATTTTTGATCGCGGTCGTCGGTAAAACTATCTAAAAAAAGTTCTTGGCGGATTTGCATTAGAGTTTTGCCGATACGGTTTTCGCCCGAGCCCTCGCCAAAGCCGCATTTGTAACACGTAGGACAAGATTTGATAAGAATCGCATTGCCGGTTGATTTTAACATTTCACAAGCTTCAGGGTTTTGAGCATATCTGGCACGTAAACCGGCTTCCATAATAGCAAATTTATTTTTATCAAAATCGGCACGGCGATTGATTTTGTATTCGGGAGTCTTGGTCAGTAATCGGGCGTCATCGGGATTTTTGAGGTTTATTATGGTAGTAAAACGCTCATCGGAAGCATAAAATTTCATGGCTTGATAATAATGCTCAACAGAAGGAAAAGTATAATCTTTTCCATCAACCGACATAGTAATCGGAAATGCGGATAAGGGAGATAAAAACCAATATTTTCCGATCGGAGTACAAAATCTTATTTCAGTCATCAGGTAACCTTTTTTGAATTTTTTACGGCGGTAATTTTATATCAGGTGGTTAAAATTTCAATAGTTTTAGATAAAAATATCGGTCGCTTTAAGATAAAAATACGCTAAGTAGCAAAATTTTGCTTGACTATTAGGGGAAATGTATGTATTAAAAGGCAAAAGTTTTTTATGTGAGGAATAAGAAAATGGCTAAAAAATGTGAAATTTCAGGCACCGGCGTTATGAGCGGCAACAATGTCAGCCATGCTAACAATCGCACTCGTCGTCGTTTTTTGCCTAACTTGCAAGAGGTTTCTTTGTTGAGTGATGTTTTGGGAAAAACTTTTAAGCTCAAGATTTCAACCAGAACATTGCGCTCAATAGAGCATAACGGCGGTTTGGATGCTTATCTCGAGTCGACTTCGAATACTAAGTTGTCGGCTGAGGCTATCGAAATCAAGAATGCTATTGCGAAAAAGAAATCCGCAAATTAATCAACAGTCTCCTTTTGTTGTTGAAGCCCGTCTTTGTTGAAGGCGGGCTTTTTTATCCCCATTATCCACAAGCAGTGCAATGAAGCAAAAGCGAAAATACTTTTAATTTAAGATAGAGCGGTGTATTGCTAAAAGTAACAATTTTTGAAAACAGGGGATTTTTTTATGTATGAGCCTAATGTAGAACAATTACCGAAGAATATTGAAGCTGAACAAGCTTTATTGGGGGCATTGTTAGCTAATAACAAATCTTTTGAAAAAGTGTCGGAGTTTTTGAGAGCAGAGCACTTTTCCGATCCGGTTCATCGGCAGATTTATGAAGTTATTACAAAATTAATAACTAAAGGACATGTTGCAGACGTAATTACTTTGAAGAGTTATTTTGAACAAGATCATGCTTTAGATGAGGTGGGGGGATATAAATATCTTATAAAGCTGGCTGATTCGGCTACTCCGTTGACTAATGCGGAATATTATGCGCAATTTATTTATGATAAATATTTAAGGCGCGAATTAATAAATATCGGTTGTGATATTGCCACATCAGCAGCTAAAGAAGATGTTGATTCTGAGGCCGAGCAACAGATTGAAAATGCTGAGAAGAGGTTGTTTGATTTAGCAGATCAAGGTGAGGCATCAAGGGGATTTATTGATTTTTCACAAGCACTTAAACTTTCGACGGATAATATTCAGGCAGCAATAAAGCGCGGAGGCAAAATTTCAGGACTTTCAACAGGTTTAGATGATTTAGACAATAAAATCGGCGGATTAAACGACTCGGATTTATTAATTATTGCGGGGCGTCCCGGTATGGGCAAAACTGCTTTGGGAACCAATATTGCTTATAATGTGGCTGAAGCAATGGTACGTGATAAAACTATTGCGCCAAATAAGCGCGGGGTGGCATTTTTTTCTTTGGAAATGTCGTCAGATCAATTAGCTTCACGTATTTTATCGACGGTTACGCAAATAAGCGGCAAAAATATGAGAGTGGGAAAAGTAGATAACGCCGAATTCGGGCGTATTGCCGCAGGGGTGCGTGAGATTGAATCAACACCGTTGTATATTGATGATACTCCGGGGTTGAATATTAATGCTATAAGGACACGTGCTCGCAGGCTCAAGCGTAATAAAGGGTTAGGGCTTATAGTTATAGACTATATTCAATTGATTACCGGAACAGGGAGTAAAAAAAGTGAAGGTAATCGTGTGCAAGAGGTATCGGAGATATCACGTGGTTTGAAAATATTGGCTAAAGAGTTGCAAGTGCCGGTGATTGCTTTGTCACAATTAAATCGCAGTGTGGAAAGTCGCGATGATAAAAAACCACAAATGTCAGACTTGCGTGAGTCAGGATCTATAGAACAAGATGCTGATATAGTGTTGTTTGTGTTCAGAGAAAATTATTATTTGCAACAAAAAAAACCAGTGCGTAACGATACTGAAACAGCCGAGAAATTTCAACAAAGATACGATCATTGGGAGGAGCGTTGTAACGAGACAAAAAATAAGGCTGAGGTTATTGTCGGTAAAAATCGCCATGGAACAACCGGTTCAGTAGAATTATATTGGAATGGTGAATATACACATTTCAATAATTTGGCAAAGACGGAAAATATTCCGCAACAAATAGGTTCATAAAACATGGAAAATAATAAAACGTGTGATTCCCCAGCAGGAAGATATGCAGCAGCTCATAAAGTTGAGGCAGAGTTTTGGAAAAAAAAGAAACCTGAAAAATTTAGTAAAACAGAATGGGAGTTGTTGTGTGACGGTTGCGGAAAATGTTGTTTGAATAAATTGGAAATTAAAAATAAAATTTATTTTACATCGGCACGTTGCCGTTTTTTGAATCCGGATAACTGTTTATGTCGAATTTATGAGCATAGATTTGAAAAAGTTACTGATTGTCGGGATATAACTTTGCAAACAGTGTTGTCTGAACCGGAAATTTTGCCGAAGACATGTGCCTACAGACTGATTGTGGCCGGAAAAGAATTGCCGGAATGGCATCCGTTGGTTTCCGGTGATGCCGAATCGGTTCATAAAGCCCATCAATCGGTTTGTGGACATCAGACAATCAGCGAATCTGAGGTAAAAGATTATGAAGATTACATTGTTGAATGGCCGAACTTGTGATTATCAGGCTTATTGCGGATTTTCACTTAAGGTGGTTAATTCAAGCAGGGCTAAAAGATTAACTTTAAGAATCGATGAGAAACAACATGTTCCAGTTTTGACTATTCCGAAGCGATGTGCACAGAAAAAAGTAAAAGAATTTTTGGATACAAACCACGATTGGGTGGTTAATATGATGGCACGATTACCGGAGGTAACAAAATTTACAGATAGCAGTGAGGTAAGTTTTTTCGGGCATAATTACATAATAAGACATAATAAAGCGAATCGAATTACCGAATTCTCCGGTGATATTTTGAAAGTAAGCGGTGATGAAGAATTTTTACATCGTCGGGTTAAAGATTATTTAAAAGAACAATCATTGAAAATATTAAGTGAAATGACGGTGGATATTGCCGGTAAAATTGCCGGTAAAGTGAAAAGTGTTACTATAAAAGACACTCGTTCACGGTGGGGAAGTTGCTCAACTTCGGGGCATATAAACTATAATTGGCGGATTTGTATGGCCCCAAAAGAGGTTATAAATTATTTGGTTTGTCATGAGGTTGCTCATTTGGTGCATCCGAATCATTCGGCAGATTTTTGGAATTGTGTTGAACAGCTATGTCCGGATTATAAAGAAACTCGCCGTTGGCTGAAAAACCATGGCAAGTCGCTTTATAAGTATATCTGATGAAAGATTAGGCGTATTGATTAATCCAATCGGTAATGGTTGATTTGCTGTTTAAGCCGACTTTGGTGTCAACTAATTTACCGTCCTTAAATAACAATAAAGAAGGAATGCTGCGCAAACCATAGTTGGAGGGGGTGTTCGGTGATTCATCGACGTTCATTTTATAGATATTTACTTTTGCGGACATCTCGTTGGAAACCTCTTCCATAATCGGTAAAAGTTGACGGCAAGGACCGCACCATTCAG
>CAMOLN010000068.1 GCA_946618745.1 uncultured Alphaproteobacteria bacterium
TTGACGGCAAGGACCGCACCATTCAGCCCAAAAATCGACCAGAGCTAAACCTTTTGATTTCAAAACAGTGTTCTCAAACTCGTTATCATTAATAGATTTCATAGTCTTTCCTTTCGTTAAATTGTTGGATGGTATAATTAAATATAGCTCTTATTTTATACAAATAAACAGCTTTGTCAAAAAAAATCTTTATATATCAGGACTAAACGGCTTTTTCTAAGTTGTTTAGAATATATTGACTGATTTTTTGCGCATAAAATGATGGATCAGAAACGGTTTCTCCCTCAGCGACCTTGGCTTGATCGAGTAGAACCTTAGAAGTTTCTTCAATCAAAGATTTGTTTTTATCATCCATTATCAATTCGCTGAGTTTAATGATTAAGGGATGATAGGGATTAAGTTCCAAGATTCTGGTGGAGGCAAAAGCAGTCGGTTGTTGGTGGTTGCGCATTAATCTTTCGAGATGAAGGCTCATTTGTCCGTCTGCTACGGTTAAACTTACCGGAGAAGTGGTTAGTTTTTCCGATGAAGTTACTTTACCGAGTTCGTTTTTGAATAAATCAGACATGAAATCGATTAATTTTTTTAGGCTGCCTTCATCAGCTTTTTGTTCTTTGCGTTCCCAGTTCATATCCATGTCGGCTTGAGTTATGTGTTTAACGGCAAATCCTTTGTAATTAGGCAGAACTTGCGGCCAAAATTCGTCAATAGGATCATTAAGCAGTAATACTTCAATTCCTTTTTGAGTAAAAGCTTCAAGTTGAGGAGAATTGCGTAAAACATTAATATCATCGCCGGTAATGTAGTAAATAGTTTTTTGATCTTTAACTGCTCGGGAAATATATTCATCAAGAGTGGTGAGATGGTCGGGAGAATTGGTGGTATGAAAATAAGAAATTCCGGCCAAATCTTCGCGATTGGTGAAGTCTTCATAAATTCCTTCTTTTAAGACAATACCGAAATTATTCCAAAATTTGAGGTAATCATCATAATTTTGGGAACGTTTTTGCAATTCTTTTAATAGACGTTTTACCGTGCCGCTTTTGATTTTTTCCAAGAGAGGTGAATATTGTAACATTTCGCGTGAGATGTTGAGCGGCAAATCGGCACTGTCGATTATGCCTTTTACGAAACGGAGGTAGTTAGGCATAAGAGAATCGATTTTATCTGAAATAAATACCTTGTTGATGTAGAGTTTTAAGGATTGTTTTTTATCCGGTTGGAATAAATCATAAGGGGCTTGCGAAGGAATATATAGAAGTCCGGTATATTCAATATTACCTTCGGCTTTAAAATGTAAGGTTAACCAAGGTTCGTCAAAGTTGTGGGAGATGTGTTGATAAAAATCCTTGTATTGGTCGGAAGTTATTTCTGACTTTGGTCTGGTCCACAAAGCAGAACCTTTGTTTACGGTTTCTTCGCCGGCTTTGCCTAAATCCAATATAATCGGGTAAGCAATATGGTCGGAATAAGTGCGGATGATTTGACGAAGATAAATTGTGTCACAATAATCTTTGGCATCTTTTTTAAGGAACAACTTTATAGAGGTGCCACAGTGATCTCTTTGAGATTTGTTTATTTCAAATCCATCAATGCCGTTAGATGTCCATTGCCAAGCCTGGTCATCATCAGCTTTACGGGTGATAATTTCGACTTTGTCGGCTACCATAAAAGCAGAATAGAATCCGACACCGAATTGTCCAATCAGTTCGCAAACACTGCCATTATCTCCGGCATTTTTAACAAATTCGGCTGTTCCTGATTTGGCTATTGTGCCGAGGTGGGATATTAAATCATCTTTATTCATACCGATACCGTTATCGGAAATGGTGAGAGAATTTTCTTTTTCATCAGCTTTGAGGATGATTTTAAAATCGTGGGCATATTGCGATAGGTTAGGATTGGTTAAAGCCCAATATTTTAACTTATCGCAGGCATCAGAGGCGTTGGAAATAAGTTCACGTAAGAAGATTTGTTTTTCCGAATATAAAGAATTTATAACGATATCAAGCATTTTACTGACATCGGCTTGAAAGGCAATTTTATCACTCATTTTAGAACTCCTTAAATAAATCATTTACTAATAAGTTAGGTATTTTTTTTGGTTAATGCAAGTTTATGCTTGATTTATTTTCATTTAAGTAATAAGTTTAATAGCGATTTAACATAACTTAATGGAGTTTGATATTATGGTATCTGTTGTTAATGATTCTTGCATTAAATGCAAAACTTGCACGGAAGTTTGTCCGGTTGATGCTTTTCACGAGGCTGATGATATGTTGGTAATTGATCCTGATACTTGCATCGATTGCGGTGTTTGCATTTCGGAATGCCCTCAAGAAGCCATTACCCCTGAAGATGATGCAGAGGAAAAATGGATTAAATATGCTCAGGAGAATGCAAAGAATCTTCCGGCAGCTTAATTTTAAGTCTGTTCAGGCTCCTCTATGGATTTTTCGATAGGGGAGTCTTTTGTTTTGTGGCGGAGATAAAAAATGACAAAAGAAAATAATGTAATTTATTATGATGTGGTCGGTGTCGGTAATGCGATTGTCGATGTGTTGGCTAAAGTAGGTGATTTGTTTTTAAGCGAGCGCAATTTACCCAAAGGACAGATGAAATTGTTGGAGGCGGCTGATGCCGGACAGATTTATGCCGATATTGTGCCGGAGAGAGAAGTTCCGGGAGGCTCGGCAGCTAATACAGTGGCGGGAATTGCTTCTTTAGGCGGAGCACCGGCATTTATAGGTAAGGTGCATGATGATGAATTAGGGCAAGAATTTACCCGTGATATAGGTTCATCAGGAGTTGACTTTTTTACTCAGCCTTTAAAAGAAGGACCGATGACCGGACGTTCGATAGTGTTGGTAACACCTGATGCAATGCGCTCAATGTTTACTTATTTAGGGGCAAATAAGCATTTAAGCGTTGAGGATATTGATGAGAATATTATCAAAGCCAGTTTGATAACCTATATTGAAGGATATATTTTGGATTATCAGAGCGGTATGGAAATTGCGCAAAAAGCAGCGAAAATTGCTCATGACGCCGAACGCAAAGTGGCTTTTTCTTTGTCAGATGTTAATTGCATTAAAGGCAAAGAAGAAGTTATTATTAATTTTATTAAAGAAAATGTAGATGTATTGTTTGCCAATGATGAAGAAATTTGCACTTTATTTAAGGGGCAAGATTTCTATGAATGTTTAGATTTGATAAAGCCTGATGTTGAAATAGCTGCAATTACTCGCGGAGCCAAAGGTTCGGTAGTGGTTAACGGTCGTATCAAGATTTTTGTTGAGGCAGAAAAGGTGGAAAATGCCGTAGATACTACCGGAGCTGGAGATTTGTATGCAGCAGGTTTTCTTTATGGTATGACACAAGGTCGCTCGTTAGGGACTTGTGCTATTATCGGATCAATTGCGGCCGCTGAAGTGATAACACATTACGGAGCAAGGCCGGAAGTGTCATTGAGAGGATTGGTGCGTAACAAATTGTTATCGTATGGTATAAAACCATAGTTAATCAAATATAAAAAGAGCCGCTTAATCAAGCGGCTCTTTAAGATTATATGAATTGAACTACTTTTTCAATACGGCTACGCCGGGGAGTTCTTTGCCTTCCATCCACTCTAAGAAGGCACCACCGGCGGTTGAAATATAGGTAAATTTATTTTCAACTTTCGCGTTAGCCAAAGCTGATACGGTATCACCGCCGCCGGCAACCGAAACGATTTTGCCTTGTTCGGTCAATTGTGCAGCATATTGTGCAACTTCATTGGTAGCGGTGTCAAACGGCTTCATTTCAAACACGCCTAAAGGTCCGTTCCAAACAAGAGTTTTGCATTCGTCTAACTCGGTTTTTATCGCGGCGATAGTTTTAGTGCCGACATCAAGCATACTCCAACCATTGTCGGGAATATTATTGACGTCAACGGTTTCGTGTTTGGCTTCGGCTTTAAATTCTTCGGCGATTACAACATCTTGCGGCAAAATGATTTTGCAACCATTGGCTTTAGCAGCTTTCATAATTTCAGCAGCAGTATCGAGCATATCCGGTTGAACTAAAGAATTTTTTTCATTAACGTTTTTGATGCCGGACGCACTCATAAAGGTATGAGCCATACCGCCGGAAATAACCAATTTATCGACTTTTTTAATTAAATTGTTGAGTAAGTCCAATTTGGTTGAAACTTTGGATCCGCCAACAATTGCCATTAAAGGACGTTCGGGGTTGTTTAATCCTTTGGTTAAAGCGTTGATTTCTTCTTCCATCAAACGACCGCAAGATGACGGACGTAAGCGAGCCGCAGCAACCATTGAAGCGTGGGCGCGGTGAGCAGTGGAAAAAGCATCGGAGACGTAAACATCAACGTTTTTAACTAATTTTTGAGCAAAATTTTCATCACCTTTACTTTCTTCTTTGTAGAAACGTAAATTTTCCAACAACAAAACTTCGTCAGATTTCATGTGTTTGATAGCTTCTTCAACATGAGGACCGATGCAGTCATCAACAAAAATTACCTTTTTGTTCAAAGCTTTTTCCAAGTCTTTAACGATATGAGTCAAAGAATTAGCCATATCGCCTTTGCCTTCGGGACGACCTAAGTGTGATGTTATTACAACTTTAGCACCTTTGCTGATCAATTCTTTAATTGTCGGGACAGTGCGGATGATACGTGCAGTATTGGTAACTTGAAAATTTTCATTCATCGGCACATTTAAATCGGCACGCAACATAACAACTTTGCCGTTTAAATCACCTAAATCATCGATTGTTTTGTATTCACTCATTATATTATTCCTTTCAAAAAAATTAAAGCTCCTGCTTGAGTTAAGCAGGAGCCTTAAGCTAAACAATTTTAGCCGTTGACCTTAGCCATGTGGGCAATCAAATCCAATACTTTGCAAGAATAACCCCATTCGTTGTCATACCAAGAAACAACTTTTACAAAGGTCGGAGTTAATTGAATACCGGCTTTGGCATCAAAGATTGAAGTGCGGGAATCACCCAAGAAATCAGATGATACAACAGCATCTTCGGTATAGCCTAAAATACCTTTCAATTCGCCTTCAGAAGCTTTTTTCATAGCGGCGCAGATTTCATCATAAGTAGCAGGCTTTTCCAAATTGGCTGTCAAGTCAACAACTGAAACATCCAAAGTAGGAACGCGCATGGACATACCGGTTAATTTGCCGTTTAATGACGGAATAACTTTACCGACAGCTTTGGCAGCTCCGGTTGATGACGGGATAATGTTGCCGGAAGCGGCACGACCGCCACGCCAATCTTTCATTGAAGGACCATCAACGGTTTTTTGGGTAGCTGTTGTAGAGTGAACAGTAGTCATTAAGCCTTCTTTAATACCGAAAGCATCATTTAATACTTTGGCAATAGGAGCTAAGCAGTTGGTTGTGCAAGAAGCATTGGAAACAAATTGAGTTCCTTTTACGTAAGCGTCGGTATTAACGCCGCAGACAAACATCGGAGTATCATCTTTGGAAGGAGCTGACATAACAACGTATTTAGCACCGGCATCAATATGAGCTTGAGTTTTTTCTTTGGTTAAGAATAAGCCGGTTGATTCGACAACGTAATCAGCGCCAATCTCGCCCCATTTCAAATCAGCAGGATTCTTTTCGGCAGTAACGCGAATAGCTTTACCGTTAACTACCAATTTGCCGTCTTTTACTTCAATGGTGCCGTCAAATTGACCATGCATAGTGTCATATTTGAGCATATATGCCATATAATCAACATCAATAAGGTCGTTGATTCCCACGACCTGGATGTCGTCCCTGTGCTGAGCCGCCCTGAAAACCAGACGGCCGATACGGCCGAAGCCGTTGATTCCGATTTTTATCTTTTTCATTGTGAGTTGATTTGATTGCTCTTTCGGTTATAATCAGCAAAAGTAACAAAAATTATTATACGGTGAAATTTTGTACCTTTGCGACCTATGGAACAAAGGGAAATTCTCATTACCAACGACGACAGCATCCAGGCGCGCGGCATTCACCTGCTCGCCAG
>CAMOLN010000069.1 GCA_946618745.1 uncultured Alphaproteobacteria bacterium
TGAAGTTACTGATGATAATACGAGTATGGCGGTTGAAGAATCGGTGGAGTTTAATACTGAAGATCAAGCAGAAGAAAGTAATGAACTTGATAATGAACCAATAACTTCAGATGCAGTTACAGAAGAATTGGAAAATCATAATGAGACGATAGATGAGGTTGTTGTAAAATCAGATGATGTCGGGCAAAATGTTGAAGAAGCGACAACTGATGATAATGTAAAAGTTTCTGAAATAGGGGCAGATGATGCAGTTGATGTTTCGGCAAATATAATCAGTAATTTTGCCAAGATGTTTGCAAAGGGAAATACCGTAACGAAAAAGCAAGTTGTTGAATCTCCTCAGATTGTCGGTTTAGGCGAGGGAAGCAAAACTTTGGAAGATTTTGTGCAAGATGCTGTTGTTAAAGTTATTGGTAAAGATATTGCCGAGAAATGGAATAACGGGGCTGATTATCGTAATATAGCCGAAGCCGAGATAAAACATCAAGTTAAAGATTGGATTAATGATAATTTACCGGTTATGATAGAGAGAATTGTAAAAGAAGAGATAGCTCGAGTGATTGAAAAGGTCGGTTCGTAAAACAAGTTGTGTTTGAATTGACCTGGAAGTTTATGCCCTTAAAAAATCGTAATATTTTGAGGGCATTTTGTGTTTTTAGTGATGTGAAATAATATAGGAATTTGGAAAAATGTTAGATAAAAATTATGACCCTAAAGACTGGGAAGAGAATATTTATAAAAATTGGGAAACGGCAGGATATTTTAAGCCTTCGATGGACAGGTCAAAAGAGCCGTTTTGTATTGTAATACCGCCGGCTAATGTTACCGGTGTTTTGCATATGGGACATGCGCTTGATTATACTTTGCAGGATATATTGACACGCTACAATCGTATGCAGGGAAAGAATGTATTATGGCAACCCGGTACTGATCATGCCGGAATCGCAACTCAGATGGAAGTTGAACGTAATTTGGCAAAACAAGGTATCAGCCGTCATGATTTGGGTCGGGAAAAATTTATCGAAACAGTATGGAAATGGCGTGAGGAATCGGGGGGAACGATTTGTCGTCAGTTGCGGAGATTGGGAGCTTCGTGTGATTGGTCGAGAGAGCGTTTTACCATGGATGAAGGTTTAAGTCAGGCTGTTAGAAAAATCTTTGTTAATATGTATAAAGACGGTTTGATTTATAAAGCTAAAAGATTGGTTAATTGGGATTCCAAGTTTATGACCGCTGTTTCGGATTTGGAAGTTGTACAGAAAGAAGCAATGGGTAAAATGTATTATTATCGCTATCCGATTGAAGGAGAAAAGGGGAATTTTGTTCATATTGCTACTACCAGACCGGAGACAATGTTTGGTGATACTGCAGTAGCAATTTCCAAAGATAATGAAAAGTTGAAGCATCTTATCGGTAAAAATTGTATTATTCCGATTATCAATAAGGTTATACCGATTATTGCCGATGAGCATGCTGATCCCGAGAAAGGAACAGGTGCGGTTAAGATTACACCGGCGCATGATTTCAATGATTTCGAAGTTGGTAAGCGTCACAATTTGCCATTGGTTAATGTTTTGAATCCCGATGCAACTTTAAATGAAAATACTCCGTTTGCGGGAATGACAACCATGCAAGCACGTGAAGCGACAATTGCCAAACTTGATGAGCTGGGTTTGATGGATAAAATAGAAGATCACCCGATGGTTATACCTTATGGTGACAGATCGGGAGTTGTGATTGAACCGATGATGACCGATCAATGGTTTGTTGATGCTCCTAAATTGGCAGTCGAAGCGATTAAGAAAGTTGAGAACGGTGAAGTTCAGTTCTTACCGAAGAATTATGATAAAACTTATTTTGAGTGGATGCGTAATATTCAGCCTTGGTGTATTTCGCGCCAATTGTGGTGGGGACATCAAATTCCGATTTGGTATGGACCTGATGAGCATATTTTCTGCGAAGAAAATGAAGAAGATGCATATGCCGAGGCGAAAAAATTTTACGGACGTGATGTTGAATTAAGAAGAGAAACCGATGTTTTGGATACTTGGTTTTCTTCAGGATTGTGGGCTTTTTCCACTTTGGGGTGGCCGGATAAGACAGAGTTTTTGGATGCATTTTATCCGACTTCGGTATTGGTTACCGGGTTTGATATTATCTTCTTCTGGGTTGCTCGAATGATGATGATGAGTTTGTATGCAATGAAGAAAATTCCGTTCAAAACGGTTTATTTGCATGGCTTAGTTCGCGATGAACATGGGCATAAGATGTCGAAGTCAAAAGGTAATACGGTTAATCCGATAGAAATGGTTGATAAATACGGTGCTGATGCTTTGCGATTTTTTATGGCGGCAATGGAGACGCAAGGACGCGATATTAATATGAGCGAGGCACGAATTGCAGGCTATCGTAATTTTGCTACAAAATTGTGGAATGCTACACGTTTCGGCGAGATGAATGATGTAGATTTCAGAGCAGAATTTGATGAAGGCAAAGCACAAAGTCAGGTTAATCGTTGGATTATAGCCAAAGCCAAAGAGGCAACTAACGAGGTTAGTCGCAGTTTGGATAATTTCAGATTTTCCGATGCGGCCAATGCGGTATATCAATTTGTATGGGGGGATTTTTGCGATTGGTATATCGAGATGAGTAAACCGGTTTTGTATGGCGAAAATGAAACCGAAAAAGCCGAATCAAAAGCTGTTTTTGCATGGGTATTAAAGCGCATTATGTTGATTTTGCATCCGTTTATGCCGTTTATTACTACCCGGATTTGGAACAGTTGGGGTATGCAAAGTGAATTGATGTTGCAGAATTGGATCAGAGACGAAAAAATTGATACTCAAGCAGAGAAAGCGGTTGACTGGGTTATAGAAGTTGTTTCCAAAATTCGTTCGCTGAGAGTTGAGATGAATTTGCCGGCGGGAGCTAAATTGAAGGCTTATTTGCAGGGTGCAAGTGAAGCTAAAGATTATTTGGCAGATATGGATAAGATTATTTGTTCTTTAGCACGTTTGGAATTTTTGCAAATACGTGAAGATGAGGCAACTCAAGATATGGTTCAGGTAGTTACCTCTAAAGGTGTGATTTTGTTAGCATTACAGGGAGTAATGGATTTTACGGTCGAATGTGAACGACTGACCAAAGAAATTACGGCATTGGAACACAATTTACGTTCGTATGAAGCAAAACTCAATAATCCGGCATTTGTAGAAAAAGCTCCGGAAAAGGTTGTGGCGGAAGAACGTCGTCGTCAGGCTGAGGCTTTGGATAAAAAGAAAAAGTTGGAAGAAGCTTTGAGTAAAATCAAAAATTGTCTTAGATGATAAGGAGAATAAAAAAAGCGCAAAATGCGCTTTTTTTTATTCTTTGTGGCGGAAAGTTATACGCCCTTTGGTCAAGTCATAAGGTGTCATTTCGATATCGACTTTGTCACCTACCATGACGCGAATGCGGAATTTGCGCATCTTACCGGCGGTGTGAGCCAAAATTTCAACACCGTTTTCTAATTTGACACGGAACATAGCGTTGGGCAATTTTTCAATAACTTCGCCGGTGAGTTCCAATAATTCTTCTTTACTCATTTGTTTTTATCCTTTTTTGAAGTTCGTTTGGTTGTTTTTATAGTCTGTTGTTTTGCTTTTGGCAAGTCTTTTTGTTGAGTTGGGGGGAAAGTAAAAGTAAAACAGCTTCCTTTGCCGAGGGTTGATGATACATTGATGCTTCCTCCTTGTTTTTCGATAATTGATTTAGCAATCGATAAACCAAGTCCGGTTCCTTTGGAATTTTGAGTTTGATTACCGTTGGAAAAAAACGGAGTGAAGATTTTGTGTAAATTTTCTTTGCTGATGCCGGTGCCGTTATCGGTAAAACTTATTTGAACACCCGTGCGAGGTGAAGATGATATTTTAATTTTAAGTGTCCCTTTTTGCGGCATGGCTTTAATGGCATTTAAAATGATATTAATGGAAGCTATTTTGAAATCGGTTTCGTTGCCGGTTAACATTATGGACTTTTGCGGTTTTTGTATTTCTATATCTATCCCGTTTATTTTGGCCTCATAGTCTAATACTTCAACTGTTTCGATAATGGAAGTGACACAGTCAAAAGAGGTATTAACAATATCGCGATTACGCATAAGTTTAAGTAAGCGTTCGGGAACTTGAGTGGCATTAACGATTTCGTTGTAAATTATGGTAATGAGCTTCTTTTCTTCGCAATTATCAGGCTTATCGGCAAAATATTTAGCAATAAGATGTTCGATAATAATACGTAAAGCGCCGAGCTGATTTTTGATTTCATGAGCAATTGATGATGATAAAAAGCCAAGAGATGATACTTTTTGTTGGTGAGAAAAGTCAATGTCGCGGCTTAAATCGCGGATAGATTCAATTATGTAATGGTCATGATTGTTATAGAGTAAAGGTGCGGCTTTTACAGCTAAATAACTATTGGGAGAATGAGCAAATTGTTGAATGGTATTGGTATTTTTTTGCCCGTCTTTTAAGATGTCACGAACAGGACATTTGGTGTTGGGGATGTTACAAGGGCTGTTGTATCCGAAAGATGAAGCATAGCATTTTTTGTTACGACAAGGGCGATCACCGGACATTTCGTAATAGCTTTGATTGGCAATAATTATGTTGTATTTATCATCAATTACTCGTATGCCGTCAGGGATACTGTCGATTATTGATTGAAGAAAGTTTTCTTCTTCCTTAATTTTATTCATCATGCTTTGTAAATTATCCAACATGGTGTTGAAGGTAGAGCTTAAACGATCAAGTTCATCAACAAAGTGAGAACTTTTACGTTCGGGAATACGCAAGCTGAGGTTACCTAAACTGATTTGTTCGGAAATGGCGGAGATGTTGTTGATTGGTGTTAAAATAAGTCTTTTAATAACCCATCCCATAATAAATATAAATATGAGTTGCAAAACAGTGCTGGCAGTGATGATGGCAACCCCGTTATTGATTGTAGCATATTGTTCGGAAAATTGATTATTGCGTTCGGCAATAGATTGTTGTTCCTTGACTAAAAAATTGACGTTTTCGGTGTCAAAAATCAGAGAATGTAAATATTGGTTTTTTTGAGGATTTATATGGATATGGTTTTCGTTTACGAAACTTTTTAATTCTTTAATGATGTTGATATTATTAAGCAATAAATTGTTATATTGTTGATTGCGTTGAATAGATAATTGTTGATCTTTTTGTATTTTTACCGAATAAGCCATGTAAAAAGTATAAACAAACAATAGGCATGAGCTTATTGTCAGGGTCAGAATCATGTAAATTATTTTGCGGTTAAGGCTGAAAAACATGAATTTCCTCCGGTAAAAAACACATTATGGTGGATTATACAGCATGATTAGTTGATAAAAGATAAACAAAAAGCAGAAATTTTCATTTCTGCTTTTGAAAGAAATATGAATTTATAATTCACAGAGCAAAGCGTATATTTCCGTAGGATTGGACATATTGCGTAATTGCTCGCATACATTGTCGTTTTTAAGGCAACGTGATAGCAAAGCCAAGGCGGTTAGGTGATCAGCTCCGGAATTCTCCGGTGAAATCAGTAAAAATACTAAGTCGACCGGTTTGCCATCAATAGCATCAAAATCAACAGCATAGTTCGGGCGAGCAAAAAAAGCCATAGGATGATCCAGTTCACAAAAGCGACCATGAGGGATTGCAACACCATTTCCAAATCCGGTAGAACCCAAATTTTCACGCTCCATCAAGTTATCAAATAACGTAAGCTGATCAATTGAGCAGATGTTAGAAACCCGTTGCGATAAATCTTGTAAGAATTCGCGTTTGGATCCGGATTTTAATCCAAGCAAAATATGGCTTTGCTGTAAAAGATTGGCAATATTCATACCGATAGCCGAATTATTTAGGTTCTACCCAGCCGATATTGCCGTCTTTGCGGCGATATACCATGTTGAAGTTGTTAGTAGCGGCATTTTTGAACATCAATGCTG
>CAMOLN010000070.1 GCA_946618745.1 uncultured Alphaproteobacteria bacterium
CCCAGTTCGAAGTACCGTTCGTTTGTGGTGCCAAGGACTTAGGTGAGGCTTTGCGGCGCATTGCCGAAGGTGCCACAATGATACGCACGAAGGGGGAGCCGGGAACAGGTGACATTATCCAGGCGGTGCGCCACATGCGGATGATGCAAAAGCTTTTCAATTTTATCGACTTCTTCAAAACTCTTATCTACTCGAAAATTAATCTCCGGCACAAAACGCAACGAAGTCTTTTGTCCTATCTGCTTGCGGAAAAAATTGGCCGCCAATTGCAATCCTCCCAACACTTCCTGCAAATATTCCCCATTTGAGGTAATAAACCACACTGTGCAATATTTCAAATCCGGCGAAACAGTAACATTAGTAATCGTTACCATAGTATCAATTCCTTCCAAATTATGCACTTCGCCACGATCAATAAACTGCGCAATAACTTTTCTGATTTCTTGCGCAACCCTTAATTGTCTTTGTGACATTTCCCTATCAGCCATTATATTTTCTCCTTGCAAAACTTGATTTTATCATACTAAAATGAAAAAACTTAAGCAAGTATTTTAACAACCTTATAAGACAACAAAATGAAACATCTCAAAGGCGAAAAAATTAACGGTTGGCTGATAATCGACAAACCTGTCGGTATCGGCTCTACCACTGTTGTCAACCAAACCCGTCACTTGCTAAACGCCCAAAAAAACGGTCACACCGGCACACTTGATCCTTTTGCCTCCGGAGTTTTGCCGATTGCTTTCGGCGAAGCCACCAAACTGATCCCCTATGTTACCGATGGCGATAAAGAATATGAATTTACCCTCAAATTCGGCTCTGCTACCGATACTCTTGACCACACCGGACAAATTATCGCTTCCGGCGGATCTATCCCGTCACGCAAACAAATTTTAGCGATTCTACCTTCTTTTATCGGTCAAATTACTCAAATTCCCCCGGCTTACTCCGCTATTAAAATCAATGGTCGTCGAGCTTATGACTTAGCACGCAAAGGCGAAGATGTAACCATTCCCTCTCGTCAAATCACTATTCATGATTTGCAATTACTGGAAATTTTACCCGATTCGCAAGCCCGTTTTCGTGTTGCTTGTTCCAAGGGAACTTATGTGCGGACTTTAGGCGCTGATATTGCCGTAAAACTCGGCACTTTAGGCCATTTAACCGCCTTACGTCGAACCAAATGCGCTAATTTTAGCCTTACCGATACGATTTTACTGGATAATTTAAAAAAATTAGATTATAGTGCGCGTCAGCAATTATTGCTTCCTTTGTTGACATCACTGTGCGACATCACGGTCATTGCCATATCAAAGGAAGACGCCGACCGCCTACGCCAAGGGCAAAAGCTTTCAGCTAAATCTTATGCCGTTGAACATCAAAACGGCGAGATGATAGCCTCTTGCAACGGCTCTCCGGTAGCAATTGTTCGAGTTGAGGAAAAATCAATTTCCCCGATTCGCGTTTTTAACTTATAACTTTAAAAAGGAAATATACGATGTCGTTATCACTAGAAGATAAACAAAAGTTGATTAAAACTTATGCTCTCAATCCCAAAGATACCGGTTCTCCGGAAGTTCAGATTGCTATTTGGACCATTGAAATCAATAATTTGATTGAACATTTCAAAGTTCATGCCAAAGACAATCACTCTCGTTTGGGTTTGATGAAAAAAGTTGCTCGTCGTCGTCACATGCTCGACTATTTGAAAAAGACTGACGAAAGCAGATATCAAGAAATTATCTCTAAATTAAACATTAGAAGATAATAAGGTTACGTTTTTGCGGAGCTTATGACTATCATCAAGCTCCGCAAAATTTATCGCAACCGCCAAAAATCCTGCATGGGGCAGGTAGAGGTTTATAAAGAAAATGAAAGGTATATAAAATATGATTCAATTCAACGAAGTCCGCAAAGAGATGGAATGGGGCGGACGCAAACTCATTCTCGAAACAGGTAAAATTTCTCGTCAAGCAGCCGGCTCGGTTATTGTTACCTATGGCAATACTATCGTTCACGGCACAGTTTGCGCTGCCAAAGAAGTAAAAGAAGATCAGGACTTCTTTCCTTTAACTGTTAACTATCAAGAAAAATATTATGCCACCGGCAAGATCCCCGGCGGTTTTGTTAAACGCGAGGGCAAACCTTCCGAGCGCGAAGTTCTTCTTTCCCGCTTGATTGATCGCCCGATTCGTCCACTTTTCCCTGATGCCTTCAAAAACGAAGTGCAAATTGTCTGCACTGTTTTGGCTCACGATCAACAAACCGATTCCGATGTTGTGGCAATGATTGCCGCCTCGGCCGCCTTGGCTGTTTCGGGCATTCCGTTTTTAGGTCCTATCGGTGCCGCCAAAATCGGTTACATTGACGGACAATATGTCTTAAACCCCACTATTGAACAACAAAAATCATCTCAGTTGGAATTGGCGGTTGCCGGCACCAACGAAGGTGTTTTGATGGTTGAATCCGAGGCACAGGAACTTTCCGAAGAAACTATGTTGGGCGCGGTTATGTTCGGATTCGAAAATTTCCAACCGGTAATTAATTTAATCAATGAATTGAAAAAAGAAGCCGGCAAAACTCCTTGGGAAACTCCTTCATTTCCGCCCGAGTTTGATGCTATGCTCGCTCGCTTGGAAAAAGAATACGGCGACAGATACTCGGTTGCTTTTGAAGAAACCGACAAACTCACCCGCGGTGACAAATTAGGAGCTTTGGCTGAAGAAATTAAGGCCTCGATTGATCCCGAAAACGAGATTGAAACTCGTTATGTCGGCGAAGCTATTGAACAATTAATGCATAAAGTTATGCGTGAAAAAGTTCTCTCAACCGGCCGCCGCATTGACGGACGCGACACCAAAACCGTTCGCCCGATTCAATGCCAAGTTGATGTTTTGCCCACTGCTCACGGCTCGGCTTTGTTCACTCGCGGCGAAACTCAGGCTTTGGTTGTAACCACTTTAGGCACCGGTGAAGATGCTCAAATTATTGATGGTTTAATGGATGAATCCAAAGAAACCTTTATGTTAAACTACAATTTCCCGCCGTTCTCGGTTGGTGAATGCGGACGTTTAGGTTCTCCCGGACGTCGTGAAATCGGTCACGGCAAGTTGGCTTGGCGTGCTATCCACCCGATGATGCCTGACGATCCCGACAAATTCCCCTACACTGTTCGTGTTGTATCCGAAATTATGGAATCCAACGGCTCATCTTCCATGGCAACAGTTTGCGGCTCCACCATGTCATTGATGTCAGCAGGTGTTCCTATGCGTAAACCGGTTGCCGGTATTGCCATGGGCTTAATCAAAGAAGATGACGGTCGTGTTGCCATTCTGACTGATATCTTGGGTGATGAAGACCACCTCGGCGATATGGACTTTAAGGTTGCCGGAACCAAAGACGGTGTTACCGCCTTGCAAATGGATATCAAAATCACTTCCATAACCAAAGAAATTATGGAAAAAGCATTGATTCAAGCTCACGAAGGCCGCATCCATATCCTTGGCGAAATGGCCAAAGCTATTGCCGAGCCTCGCCCTCATGTATCCGATAAGGCACCGCGTATTGTCGCCATTAAGATTGCGGTTGACAAGATTCGCGAAGTTATCGGCACCGGCGGCAAAGTAATTCGTGAAATCGTTGAAAAAACTCACACCAAAATTGATATTACCGATGATGGTGTAGTTAAAATTGCCTCAATGAAAAAAGAAGACGGCGATGCCGCTCTTGAATGGATTATGGGCATTGTTGCCGAACCCGAAACCGGTAAAATCTACCACGGCACCATTACCAAAATTATGGAATTTGGTGCATTTGTCCGCTTCTTAGGCACTACCGAAGGTTTGGTTCACATCTCCGAAGTTAAACCGGAGCGTATTGCCACTGTTTCCGAATTTTATAAGGAAGGCGATCCGATTTGGGTTAAATGCTTAGGTTCTGACAACCGTGGCAAGATTAAACTTTCTGCCAAACGGGTTAACCAGGAAACCGGTGAAGATTTGGAAAAATAATCTTTCCTATCCATCACAAAAAAAGCTGGCGTTTCACAACGTCAGCTTTTTTCTTTTTTATATTTTTTCGGCGGTGTTTTCAGGTAACCGCCACACTAACCTATTTTTTTTCGGCAGCAGATTTTTCAGCCTCAGCATCCTGCACCTCGAGCAAAAGGTTGCTCAGCTCTGGCGAGGAGAAAACAAGGTCCTTAATCTCTTGCGAGATTATGCCTCTATTTTCCTCCAGCTCAAAGATGGCCCTTGTCATTTCCGCCGAATAGAGGAAAAACCAGCGGATTGACTCTTTGTCAAGCTTCCACCCACATTCGTGATAAATGCGGTATTGTTCGACCGACATTTTCACTTGCGCGGTGGAACAGAGTCCATCTTCACTCCGCAACAGCAGCTTAAAGAGCTCTGGCTTACCGGCAAGCTGGCTGACTTGCCCTTTTTGCCTCCACTCAGCAAGTGCTTGGCGCACCGCCTCCTCAGCATTTCCCCTCGCATATGTTTTAACGGCTTCCATAATGCTGGGTATGGCAGCCTTGCCACACCCTTGTCGCCGCAACGCAGCCAGCAAATTTCCCAAACTCCCTGGGATTTTTGCCAGTAGCAGCAGCTGCTCATCGCTCAACGTAAGTTTTGCAATGACGAGGGCTGCATAGTCCTCTCCGAACGAAAGGACACACCCTAGTTCTTCATCGGTGAGACGGTTGTTATGCCTATTGGCATATTCAATCGCCTCTGCCGCTCCAACTCTAGCCAATGCTCTAAACATTGGCAACGTCATCTCGACGCCTCTCTCCATCCACTCGCGCATCTGCTCGATATTGGCGCAACAGAACACTTTTTCTCTTTCCTCATCGGATAGTTCGAAAAAGTGGCTGGGCTCATGGAGTGTCAGCCGCATCCTGTCTTTCGACGAATAGCGGTCGAAGCGCTCCTCGACGAAGTGCTTTCTACAGCGCCAGGGCAGCAGATGCCCTATCCACCCCTGCCATGACAGAGGTATTCCAAGCAACATCGACCAAAAGCCTTCACTAAGATCGCCGTAGCAGGTCTCTGCGACCCACTTTGGGGCAATTAGTGCCATAACCCATACGATGAATGGGTTGAGGATAACGAACATTGCGACCAGCAGCAGCGCAAATGTCACTACTGCCATGATCTTAGCCGCCAGTGATACCGGGACATTGTCCTCCATCACATCGGCTAAGCGATTTCGCCAGCTGCGTTTGAAGGACATTACGATGATGTTGATCGGGTTAAAAATCAGCAACCCAGCAGGGAAGGCGAGAACCCATGATAGGGCAAACACCACGGCCTTGCCCATTTGGCCGATAAAATTTTTCAACTTTGCCATAATTTTAAAGTTTTAATGGCTTGCACTTCTCCTCGTGCATACATTTTGTTAAGTCATTCGGGAGACACGCTAGTCACGTGCGAACAACTATCCACATAACCGATCCTGGTCTTTATGCCACAATTTATAGTCACATCTTTGAACATGATTCAATTCCGCAACTTAATTCCAACAATAATACCTAAATCCTTATATAGACAAAATTATTATACCATAAAAATACCCCCCCCCGCAAGTGTTTTTTTATCAAATAAAATCAAATGGTTATACAAATAAGGTTAATTTTTTATCTAACCTGACATCAGTATTTTTTTGTCATTTATCCCGAGTCGTTTTTATTTTTCTATGTCACCCCTCAATCGGCGCCCATTAATTTCATTGCGAGGATTGCTAACGACGAAGCTTTTCTCTGCTTATTTTTTCATTCATTCTCGGGCGTGTTGTCTTTTTCTTCTTATGTCATTATCAGGCTCTTTTTTCCGTTATTCCCGGGTTCCTTTTTTATGTCATTCTCGGGTTTAACCCGAGAATCCAAATCAAACAATACATCATATTTTTTTGGATTCTCGGATCAGGTCGCTATCGCGACACGTCCGAGAATGACTGAATAG
>CAMOLN010000071.1 GCA_946618745.1 uncultured Alphaproteobacteria bacterium
CGGCTGCCGATTGGCGTTTACACTACTTGAAGCAAAGTGAAGTTGCCCGTTTTTATCGTAGTATGCGGTTAAAGCCACGCTGTGGGCAATGGTCGGATAAAAGGCTAATAAAAAAAGCAAAAATTTGATTTTCATTTAGTATGCTTTCAAAAAATGTCAACTGAGAAGGGCTGTTTTTTGCGCGATAATAGTGGTAATGGTGTTTGCATCCTCGGAAGTGAGGGCATAAAGTGCAATAGAAAAAGGCGTAAAATCAAGATGAGAACACCATTTTTGCATCAGGTTATAGCGATAACGTAATGGTTTTTTGGGGCGGAGAATAATAATCGGTAATTTTTTGAAGCAACAACGGGCACTCTTGAATTCGGCAAAGGCAACCGCACGCCATGGCAGGGGGCGATTATGGTCAATTTTGATGTATTTATCATCAATTACGGCCATTTTGTGGCGGCAGAGATATTTGAAAGCCCAAAGAGCAAAAGAATAAACACAACAACCAAACAGACTCCAGGTTTGCCACCAAAAGACGGCGGCAGGGTAACAAAACACACAATGCAACATAAAGAAGAACAACAGCAAGGTGAGAATCAGCCAAAGCCAATTGGTTTTGAAATGATAGTAAAAAACTTGTTGCGGTGCAGCTGATTTCATGTCTCACATCTCCATTTAATACATGCTAGCACGCAATAAGTGATTTGTCAAATAAAGGATTAGGTTTTAGGATTATTTTCGGATAAGAGTTGGGTAAGCGAGATATTCAAGGCATCGGCTATGGTATAAAGCAGTTTTTTTTAATCTGTATATGCAAAAAATGCTTGACATTTAAGATAAATGGTATTAACAATCGCGGCAAGTGAGTTGAATAAAGTGTTCGACTCACCCTGTCCGAGACTACAGGCAGTCCGGCAAACGGAGCAAAAGCATCGTTTGTAAGTGGGCTTTAATTTTTCCTGTATAGATGGGGGTAAATTTAGATTTCAATCAAAATTTCTCCAAGGACAGTTTAGGTTTCATTTGCGGAGCAACAGTTCCGCGGGTGATGTTTGGTTTAAAAAAGTTTTTCTTTGATGAAAAGAAAAACACTTATTGGAGACAATCAAGTGAACCGTGAAGAAAAAGCACAATTACTGGCTGAACTTCAAGAGATGTTCAATGGCTCGGATACAGTGGTTATCTCACATTATAAGGGATTGACCGTAGCCGAAGTTTCACAGCTGCGCGATAATATTCGCAAAGCCGGAGCCAGTTTTAGAGTTACTAAAAACCGGATTGCTCGTCTTGCTCTGAAAGACACTAAGTTTGCAGCTTTGGCCGATTTGATGACCGGTCCGACGGCGATTGCTTTCGCTAATGATCCGATTTCGGCTTGCAAAGCTTGTGTTGAATTTGCCAAAACCAACGAAAAGTTAGTCGTTTTGGGCGGTGCCAATACTAATGGCGTTCTCTCAATCGATGATATTAAACGTTTGGCTTCACTGCCGTCGATGGACGAACTCAGAGCCAAAATTATCGGTTTGGTTCAGGCACCTGCCGCCAAGTTGGCGCGTTGTGCCAAGGCATACAGCGAGAAAGAGGCAGCTTAACAGTTGCCATCAAGGTTTTTAATTTAGTTAAATTTATTTTATTGGAGAAAAAAAATGGCCGATTTAGCCAAGTTAGTAGATGAATTGTCAGCTTTGACCGTTATGGAAGCAGCTGATCTTGCAAAAATGTTAGAAGAAAAATGGGGCGTTTCTGCCGCTGCTGCCGTTGCAGTTGCCGGTGCTCCTGCTGCCGGCGGTGCTGCAGGCGGTGAAGAAAAGACCGAATTTGATGTTGTTTTGGCCGAAGCCGGTGCAAACAAGATCAATGTTATTAAAGAAGTTCGCGCTATTACCGGATTAGGCTTGAAAGAAGCCAAAGATTTGGTTGACGGTGCTCCTAAGACCGTTAAAGAAGGCGTTGCCAAGGCCGAAGCCGAAGAAATGAAGAAGAAGTTGGAAGAGGCTGGGGCTAAAGTTGAATTGAAGTAATTCAAAACTTCGTATATTTGCTTATTACTTGAAAACGCTTTGATTTATGTACGTTTTTTGTACACCGCGTCAAAGCGTTTTCTTCGTACTAAGCTAATTATCCGAAGTTTTGTGAAAATACACAGCACAAAGGGAATTCTAAAGTATTAAGCTCGTTAGAATTAATTTTGTTTCTATTTTTATTACTTGAAATCCTCTTTGCTTATGTATGTTTTTTATACACCGCGAAAAAAAAGGGGGCTTAAAGTATTGATTATTAAATTTTGTTCATATTTATGATTCATTAAACAATAATTAAGGCTTATATAGTAATATAGATAAAAATGTTAAATTAGGAAAAAATTATGAGTAAAAACAAAAAGTTGCCGTTATGGGCGGTTTTGCAAAATGCTTGGAAGTATTGTTGCTCCAAATGGCAGATGAGTTTGGGTTTTAGTTTGATTTTTTATGCAATCGGTGCTTGTGCGGTATGGAGTTGGCAGACTTGGTTGTTTTGGCCGCTGATGGTGATTTTGTATGTGGTTTGGGGGGCTTTTTTTCGAGTTTATTTCGGGCGCAAACCTTATTGGAGTTGGCAACCATTATTTAATTCGCTGATACCATCGACCAAAATAGTGTTGTTAACGGTTTTGATTGCAACAATATTGGTGTTGTTGCCGATAATTCCGTTATTTGTTAATATTTCACCGGAATTTAATGCCGGATATGCCAAGTTTTTACAAGGCGATATAGAACATAACGGATGGTTTATATTAGGGGCAAACGTTTTATTTTTATTGGTGTCGCCGATTATTGCTTATCGCCCGTTTTTGGCATGGATTTCGGCTTTGATAGGGCGTTCCGGCTCGTTAAGATTGGCTTGGGAAAAGACACGCAATAATTATTGGGAATTTTTAGTGATATCGTTATTGACCGATTGTGCATTGTCGGTAGTGCGTTGGTTGATTTTGGATTGGGGCGGTAATGATTATATAACAATGTTGATAGCTGCGCCGGTGATGGTTTATTTTAATGTGGTATCTGCTTTGGCTTATGAATTTTTCTTTTTGGATAGAAAAGTTGATTAACAGATTGAATTTTATATAAATTTAAGAAAATAACGATTTTTTTAAAAAAATATTGACAAAATATTAAAAGTGTTGTATGCGTATTGCCGAAACTTAATTATTAATAAACAATATCAAGTCATGGAAAAAAAAGAAAAAAAAGAAGAGGCAAAAAACCTCCTGAAAGAGGTGAGATTTTTGCCGACTTATTGGAAAGTGGTTTTGTCAATCGTCGTCATTTTCGGCGGAGGTGGCGGTAGTGCTTTGCTGTTTACCTCTGATAGCGATTTTTGGATGATTATAGGCGTCATATGCATGGCACTGGTCGCGTGGCTGGTGCTGAACATGTGGCTTCCGGTAAAAGAAACCAAGAAAACCAAAAAGAGAAAATAAAAAAAATTAAAAACAATTAAAAAAAATTAAAAATGAAGAAATTATTTTTGTTGATCGCTGTTGCGGTCTTATTTGCGTCTTGTACGCAGGTTAAACCGGGCGAATTCGCCCTAAAAACCTACCAGTTTGGGTCGAAAAAGGGCCAAATGGAGGTTAAAGAAGTTGGTCGCTATGCCAACAACTGGTTTGGAAAATTTACTTACACCAAGTATCCTGCCACAGTGCAGCAGCATAGTTGGGTAGGAGACGAAATGATCCGTTTCCAGGCCGAAGGTCAAGTACTTCGTGCGGAAGTTGGTATTGAGTATGAATTTCTCTCGGGAGAACAGGAGAGATTGTCCATGTACAAGTACTTCAAGCGTTCTCCAGACCAGATTGTGCAAGACTTCATCCGCAAGGATGTCGTCTCTGCGTTTAACAAGGTTACGCAGAACATGACGGTGGAGGAAGTTTACTCCACGAAAAAGGATTCCGTTCGTGGAGCGGCGCAACAGATTGTCTATGACAAGTACATAGGTAAAGGTATCAAAATTAATGATATTACCTACCTATCAGACGTCATACCGCCTGACAAGATCAAGGCGGCAATTGATGCCCAGATTGAGGCCAAAACGATAGCCATTACGCGCGAAAATGAAATCGCGCAAACCAAGGCAGAGGCCCAGAAAAAAATCGAGGCGGCTCATGGTAATGCAGAGTCAGCCCGGATTGAGGCGGAGGGACGAGCCAAGGCGATGGACATCGAAGGTGCTGCATTGCGTCGCAACCCCCAGATTCTCGAACTCAAGAGAGTCCAAAATCAGGGGACTATGGCTGAGTCAGCGAGCGGTTGGAGCACCGCAGTGCTGTCAGCCAACCAAACCCAAATGCTGCTTGGGGTTGGTAATGGTAGCAAATAAGTGCTCCAACAAAACCAAAGAGCGTTCGCAAGAATGCTCTTTGGTTTTTTAAATCATATTTAGAAAATCATCTTCACTTAAAATTGTTATGCCTAATTCTTGAGCGGTTTTGGCCTTTGATCCGGCATCGGTGCCCATAATCACAAAATCTGTTTTAGCCGAGACCGAGCCTGCGACTTTGGCGCCCATGCTTAAGGCTTTGGCTTTGGCCTCGTTGCGGGTCATTTGTTGTAAAGTGCCGGTAAATACAACCGTTTTGCCGGAAAGCGGAGTATCGGTTTGGGCATCATCAATAAATTCTTCAACTTTGACATATTGCAACAATCGGTTGACTATTTCCAGATTGTGCGGTTCTTGGAAAAATTCTACCATGTCGGTAGCCATAGCCGCGCCGATGCCGTCAATCGAGATAATGCCGGCAGTTTGTTTGTTTTGCATATCAAGCATAAAAGGCTCAAATTTTCCGTAGTGTTTGGCAATCAGGCGGGCGGTGGCAATACCGACCTGACGAATGCCTAAAGCATAAATAAAACGCGGCAGAGAAACAGTGCGGCGATCATTGATGGATTTGAACAGATTATCAACCGATTTTTTGCCCCAACCTTCGCGATTTTCCAGATGCAGACCTTGGGCAGAGGAAAAGAGGTCATCACCGCCGTTGCGCTCTTGCAAAGTGAAAATATCGGCAGGATTGTGCAAAATTCCTTCGGCAAAAAAATCCTCGATAATTTTATCGCCTAAACCGACAATATCAAAAGCATCGCGAGAAACAAAGTGAGCCAGTCTTTCTTTGGCTTGAGCAGGACAAGATAGGCCGCCGGTGCAACGGCGCACCGCTTCATCTTCTTCGCGGATGGCATGAGCACCGCAAATCGGGCAAGCAGTGGGAAAGATAAAAGCGGGAGTGGCAGGAGGACGTTTTTCCAATACCACACCGACTAATTGAGGAATAACGTCGCCGGCACGTTGGACAATTACCGTATCGCCGATACGAAAATCTTTGCGTTTGATTTCATCTTCATTATGTAAGGTGGCATGAGATACCAATACTCCGCCGACATTGATCGGCTCAAGATCGGCTACCGGAGTTAAGGCACCGGTGCGTCCTACTTGAATGCGGATGTTTTTGATAGTGGTAAGGGCTTGTTCGGCAGGAAATTTGTGAGCAATTGCCCAACGCGGGGTGCGGGTTAAAAATCCTAAACGTTCTTGTAAGGCGATGGAATTAACTTTATAGACCACACCGTCAATATCATAGGGGAGAGAGGCGCGGATTTCCATTAATTTTTTGAAACTTTGTTCAAGCTCGGCAAAAGTGTTGCACAAAGTGTTGTTGGGGTTGATTGGAAAGCCCCATGCTTTAAGATGATTGAAAAAGTCAGCTTGAGAGTTCCATTGTCTTTGCGATACTTCACCCCAAGTATAAGCAAACAGGCTTAAATTGCGCGATGCGGTGATGCGCGAATCGAGTTGACGTAAAGATCCGGCGGCGGCATTGCGCGGATTGGCAAAAGTTTTTTTGTTTTCAGCTTCACAACGTTCGTTAAGAGCTAAAAAATCAGCTTTAGACATATAAACTTCACCGCGAACTTCCAGAATATCCGGAGCAT
>CAMOLN010000072.1 GCA_946618745.1 uncultured Alphaproteobacteria bacterium
GGGAGATAAACGCCCGAAGCCGGTAAAAGGTTTGAAGAGAAAATAACGACAAAAAAAGAGAGGGGCAAACGTAAGTTTGTCCCTCTTAATTTTCTCAGGCGGCAATCGCTCGGCGAAGCTCAATTTGGAGCGGAAAGTTGAATATTCCGCAATTGAGTTGACGAAATAACTGTCGCCAGGTCAGGCGACTTTGTTTGATGCTGTTATGTAACAACCAACGATACGAATGCCAGTTAGCGAGGGTGATGTGATTGACAGCCTCTATGTAAAGGTGCTTATCAATCAGACTTTGGCAGAACTGCCGCACTTGCATAGGGGTGGTAAACATATCATCCCAAAGTGCGCGACGAGGATTACCTTTCTCATCAACACTCTCCAAGAGCACAAAGGTAACCTTGGCAACTTGGGAACGAAGGTTAGTTTTCACCAATAACCTTGCATTGGCCGAGAAGAAATCCCAGACCGATTGTGTCATTTGATAGTGCTCGTTGAGCACCCGTTGCAAGGCAACCTTGGCAAGTTGCTGGTAGGCAAAGACTGACTCCTTTGCCACATCCGCCCCGAAATCGGCCATAAACTGCATGAATTTGTCAGTTTCGGCGATAGGAAGCAATGTCATCTTGACAACTTCCGTCAAACCTTTTTCATGGCAGACTTGCGCCAGTTCGGTAACATCTTTTCCACTGCGATCGGCTATGACAGCCAATAGTACTTTTGATTTCATAATTATACGTTTTAAAATTAATAATTTTTTTAACGTGGGGAATTTAATACAGCTTTCGCTAAAATGCAAGTGGTTTTTACAAAAAAAAATACGGGGAGCGAACCTAACGGTTCGTCCCCTTTTTTTTTAAATGCCGCGACCGCAAATCGCTTTTTTTATTTCCCGTTTTTCTTTCAACCGGCGGAAGAACCCTTTTTGGGTACATACTCGGCTGAAAAAGTCATCCCAGCAGTGGTATGGTTCAATAAAATTTGAGAGCCAAATTTTGTTGTGGGGCCACTGCTCGGGGGTGGCGAGAATCTCGTAGAGCTCCATCCGATCAAAAAGATCGCAGCAAAATTCGCGGGCTTTTTTGAGGGAGGTTTTGCACTCACTTCCCCACATGTAGTCGCCGATCGCTCTGCCATTCTCATCAGATTGGGTAATGATGCCACGGCAGATTCTTTCCGCATGGTCGCGAAGCTGAGCTCTCTGCCACATCAACTTGGCATTGGCCTCGTAAAAGTCCCAGCAATCTTGAGTCATCAGGCCTCGTTGGTCATAATATGTCGAATACTGCCGGTATTTCACGGGCAAAGTATCGACAACAGAAATTGGTTCATGCAACACCGCTCCGCAAGAGAGGCGCTGCATGGCAATCTCTGCCAAGATATCGTAGCATTCTCCGGACTCTTGGCTGATGAACTCGCCGAACATTGCCATCAAGGCCATAAAATCGTCGCCGATGTACCATCCGCGGATGTCTTGCCCAGTGGGGCGCACGATGATGGGGAGAATAACCTCGTCCATCAATTTTACCATTCCGCCGTTGTTGTAAATGGCGGTGATTTCATTTTCATCCTTGCGGCTGGTGGTGGCGATGGCAACCAAAAAAAAATTTTTTTCTTTCATTTTTTTATAATTTAAATTAATAATATTATCTTATTCTTATCGATAACACAAAATTTTGTCTAACGCAAGAAAAATTTTAAATTGAATTTATATTAAATGTTTATGATAATTACAGAATTAAAAAAAGGGGAGCGAACCTTACGGTTCGTCCCCTCTTTTTTTTCAGCTTGCTTTTCTGATGGCTCTGCGTATTGTTCTATGTTCAGAGCCTCTTGTCTTATCTAGTGCTTGTTGCAAGACTTGCCGGCAAAAATCGCGCACCTCGGTTAACTGCGGAGGCGTGTCACTTTTGTAATTCCAACACAGTTTATTCAACGGCTCGCCTGAGGAGGGAGAATTTTGGATGATTGTAAGGGCAATATCACGAGTCATCTTATTTTCCAACAACCGTAAGGCATTAGAGCAGTAACATTGATAGTCAATGTCACCAAAGAAATTGCTGTCAGAGAAATAATCTGACCAGAAGCTATCCAGCAAATCCATATAGATTGATCTCATAGCAATTTCGCCAAGAAATTGATATCCTTCAGGGTAACTTTGGGCAATTTCCGCTCCGTTTTGCGTAAGATATTGCTTGAATCTGTTGCAACTTCGTAACTTGAAAGAGTTGTTTACGCATCTTTTCCCCAAGTCTTTCGTGGGGGGAAAAATTGAGACTATTACTCCGGATAAACCTGAACGGCGAAAAGTCGCCTCGACATCAGTTTGATTAACCCCAGGCAACAGCGCCAGGACTTCAAAAAATTTTTCCATATTATAATAATTTTAAATTAATATTCGCTTGGCAAGGTTTATAATTTAAAAAAATAAAATTTGCAATAAAAAAACGGCAGCTTATTTTTGCTGCCATTTACCTTGCTCGTTCTGTTGCCAATAGAAACATTCCAAGCCGCTGCCTTTGGCTGTTTTCCAAAACTCACGGGCTTTGGATAACTGCTCGGGATTGTTGCCGTCAAAGATATAAAATATCCGCTCAAAATCGGTTAATCGAGCAACATCATAATCGGCTCCGTCAACTAAAAACAATAAAGCAGCATTGTTAGGGTTGTCATCACCAGAGGTTAACCAAATCGGTTGTAATTCGGCATTGCCGTCGGCTTTGGCACCATGAGGCAGAAAAGAAGTATCATCATAAGTCCAAAGTAAAGTGTTGAGATAAGGAACACGCTCTTGGGTGCCGATTTTCAATATAATCTTTTTATTCAAAGCATAAGCCTTTTCCAGTAATATCGGCAAGGTGTGGTCTAAATCAGTTGTTTGCAGATGATAAAAGTCTAATCTGCTCATTGAGGCTCAACCTCCGTGGCTACGGGAGTATTATCCTCGGCTGTTTCAACCGATTTTATCTCAAGATTCACGGTGTGTTCTTCTTCATTACTGATAAGCTCTATTTGCAAATTGCCATCACCGGATGAAGCATAACTAATGTAAGAGAGCACATCAGAAACAGTTGCAACCGGGTGAGAATTAACCGATTTGATAAGATCGCCTTTTTTAATACCACGCTCGGCTGCCGGTGATCCTCTTAAAACATCGCGAACAGCAACCCCTTCTTCGCTCATATTAAAAGCAATGCCCAGATTGGGAATATACCCATCTTCAGAAAATTCTGTATTGACCACCGGCTTGGCGGCTTCTTCAACTTCCGGACGCAAAGCTGTTTGAACCGAAAAATCTTTAAGCTGTCCTGAACGCCACAAACGTAAAATTACATCGCGACCAATCGACATTTCAGCAATACGACGAGAAAAATCTTTAACATCTTTAACATCTCGGCCGTTAAGCGCGGTGATAATGTCTCCAGCCTCTAAACCGCTTTTCTGCGCCGGAGAGTCCGGCGTTACCGAAGTAATTAAAACACCACCGGAAAAAGTTTGATTTTCACTGATTTCCAAGGTTTCGTCTTGAGAAGCAATTTTAACTCCGATCCAAGAGCGTTCAACTTTACCTTTTTCCATAAGGTTAGATATGATAAATTTAATTAAATTAGATGGTGTCGCAAAACCAACCCCTACACTATCACCGGTGGAAGAAAATAATGCGGTGTTGATACCTACAACTTTGCCATTCATATCAAACATCGGTCCGCCAGATGAACCTTGATTAATTGCAGCATCGGTTTGGATAAAGTTGTCATATATGCCCATATCGATATCACGAGATTTGGCACTGACAATACCTGAAGAAAAACTGGTGCCTAATCCGAAAGGATTGCCGGCAGTTAAAATTAAATCACCAATTTTAAGTTCATCAGAGTCACCTAAATCGGCAAATGTCAGCGCCTCAGGATAATTGATTTTAAGCACGGCTATATCGGTCGGCTCATCATAACCTATGATCTGAGCTTCAAACTTTTGTCCGTCATGCAAGATAACATTAATCTTGTCCGAACCTTTGATAATGTGCCAATCGGTAACAATATAACCTTTGGTATCAACAATAAATCCCGAACCAAGTGAGGTTTTACCTCCATCATCAATCAAAAAATAATCGCGTAAAGCCGGATTATCTGTGACAAATTCGGCAGAAGAAGATGTCTTTTCGGCATCTTGACGCTCGGCTGACACATTAACCACAAAGGGAGAGACTTTTTCAATCAACGGAGCAAATGAAAATTTAGGCATAGTCTCGTTTTCAATCGTCTGTGCCTGCGCCGCAGAAGATAATAGTAAAGCGATATATAAAATCAAAAATTTTTTCATTTAGTTCTTCCCTTGAAAATATTCAAAAAATTTGCTTTCCGGTGAAATAACCATAAAGGTTTCTCCTTTATCGGAATTGAGCGACTTTTTATAAGCCTCTAATGAGCGATAAAAAGCAAAGAACTCTGCATCCTGGCCGGCAGCTTTATTCCAAATTTCAATAGCCTGACTATCGCCTTCGCCGCGAATTATTTGAGCTTGTTTTTCGGCATCAGCAATAATTACTTTTTGTTCCCTTTCGGCTGCGGCACGAATTTTTTGTGCTTCCTGTTGACCGGTGGCACGAAATTCTTTAGCATCACGCTCACGCTCGGTTTTCATGCGAGCATTGATAGCCTGCAATACTTCTAAAGGCAAATCGGCACGACGAATGCGAACATCGGCAACATTAACCCCGATTTGTTCGGCGTCTTTTTTTACCGCATTGGAAATATCATTCATAATTTGAGTGCGCTTTTGAGATAATAATTCTTGCAAAGTGATACGTCCCAAAACCTTACGCACTGAAGAATTGACAATCTCTTCCAATTTTGACTGAGCTTGAACTTCGGTGCGGACGGTTTGGTAAAACTTGAGCGGATTGGTAATGCGATAGCGAGTAAAGCTGTCAACATCCAAACGTTTTTTATCGTTCAAAACGACTTCCTGAGCCGGCGGATCAAGGTTAAGCAAACGATTTTCGTAGATAACCACCCTTTGAATAAACGGAATTTTCATCTTTAGACCGGGAGTTTTGATTTCACGCATCGGTTCACCAAATTGCAAAACAATCGCCTGTTCGGTTTGATTAACCACAAATAGGGATTCTGCGCCGAGTATGACCAACACGGCAACGACAATAACTATGGCTGCTTGTATTTTGTTTGACATTATCTTACTCCTTCTGCTTTTGCCGGGGCAGGCTGTAAATTGATAATCGGACGAGAACGATGTAACTGATCCAACGGCAGATAAGGAACAACACCGGAATTTTTATCAGTGCCTAAAATAACCTTGTTATTATTTTGCAACACATCTTCCATTGTTTCGAGATACATACGTTTGGCCGTTACTTCCTGACCTTTTTTGTAAGCATTGTAAACGGAATTAAAACGCTCCGCCTCACCTTTGGCTTTGGCAACGATGGCTTGCTTATAGGCTTCGGCATTTTGCAGACGTTGTGCTGCTTCACCGCGTGATTTGGGTAAAATTTCGTTGCGATAGGCTTCGGCTTCGTTCTTGAAACGCTCCATATCTGCCTTAGCACGTTGAACCTCATTAAAAGCATCTACCACCTGTTTGGGAGGATCGGCTTTTTGTAATTTGACACGAACAATTCTAATTCCGGCTCCAAACTCATTCAACACTTTTTGTAATTCTTCTTTGGTTTCATCTTCAACTTTACCGCGATCGCCGGAAATAATCGGCAACATTTGTGACTGCCCGACAATTTCGCGCAAAACCGATTGAGCGGCAACATTGACCGTTTCATCAGGGCTTTGCATATTGAAAACATAGTCTTTGGCATTTTCAATACGCCAAACGATAGTCAGGTTGACATCGACAATATTTTCATCACCGGTGAGCATGTGGCTCTCGGTAAACAT
>CAMOLN010000073.1 GCA_946618745.1 uncultured Alphaproteobacteria bacterium
GTTTTAGATGTTTTCTTGGAAAACAAGATCAATGTTGACGCGGTTTTCGGCGTTTCAGCCGGTGCAATCCACGGCGTATCTTTTGTATCAAAACAAATCGGTCGCGATATCCGCTATAATATCAAATATAATGATGATCCTCGTTTTATGAGCTTCAAGAATTGGCTCAAAACCGGCAACATTGTGGATGTCGATTTTTGTTACGACCAATTGCCCAACCAACTTGATTTGTTTGATTACAATGCTTTTAATGCCAATCCGACCAAATTTTATGCCGTCTGCTCTAATATCGAAACCGGCACCCCGGAATATATTCTCTGCACCGAAATGCACCATGACCTTAAATATGTTCAAGCCTCGGCATCACTGCCTTTTTTCTCCCGTATAGTTGAAATCGACGGCAAAAAATTGCTTGACGGCGGTATTTGTGACAGTATTCCGCTTAAAGCCGCTCAAGACCACGGCTATAATAAAAACATTGTTATCCTCACTCGTCCCGCAGGTTATCGCAAAAAACCTTCTCATAACAAGCCGCTTGCTAAACTTGTCTATCGGCATTATCCCAAGTTTATCAAAGCTCTCACTGAACGTTATCTGATGTATAATTCCGAGTTGGACTATGTTGCCGCTCAACAAAAACTAGGCAATGCTTTGGTTATCCAACCCTCAAAAACTATTAAAATATCCCGTTTGGAAACCAATCTTGATGTCATCAAAGCCATGTATGAACTCGGACGCGCTGACGCACTTGCCGCCCTTTCCGCAATCAAAAATTTTCTTAAAAGCTAGTCTTTCATCAAAGCGGCAACTTCGGCACGCAACTCTTTTATACCGATATTTTTTTCCGAACTGGTTACCAAAACTTTGGCATAAGCTGCCGCATGCTTACTGACTTCACTTTCGGTTGCACTTTTAACTTTAGCCAATTCTGTCGCTGAAATCTTATCAACTTTGGTCAACACAATCTGATATGTAACCGCCGCTTTATCCAACAAATCCATAATATCACTGTCAACTTTTTTAATCCCGTGCCGGGAATCAATCAGCAAAAACACTCTTTTTAAACTGGCTCGTCCTTGCAAATAAGCAAAAATCATCTTTTGCCATTGTTTTACTTGCGCTTCCGGTGCTTTGGCAAAACCATACCCCGGAAAATCAACCAAATACAACTTACCGCCCAAACAAAAGAAATTAAGCATTTGCGTGCGCCCAGGAGTATTAGATGTTTTTGCTAATCCGCTCTGTGCTGTTAACGCGTTAATAATACTGGATTTTCCCACATTTGACCTACCGGCAAAAGCAATCTCCGGCAATTCATCACCCGGCAACTGCCGCAAATCAGCCACACTCAAAACAAACTCTGCTTGAGATTTTACCTTTTTATCAGCCTTTGCCAACTCTTCGGCGCTATATTCCAGCGTCTTATCATCCATTATTTAACCCCGACTTTATGCATAATTGCCTTTTGCTGAATTATTGACAGCACATTGCTCAATGTCCAATAAATCACCAAACCTGACGCAAAATGCCCCAACATAAATGTAAACACTATCGGCAACAGCATCATCATCCTTGCCTGATCTTTATTTGCCGGCTTGGGTGATAACTTTTGTTGTAAATACATAGTCAAACCCATCAAAATCGGCCATACCCCCAAATCCAACCATGACGGTATTGGCAAACCGCTCATTGCTGATAATGTCATCGGATCAGGCGCGGACAAGTCCTTAATCCAGCCGATAAACGGGGCATGACGAATTTCAATCGCAATATTTAACACTTTATACAAAGAAAAGAACACCGGAATTTGAATAAACATCGGCAAACATCCCGAAGCCGGATTAATTTTTTCCTTGCGATAAAGCTCCATCATCGCCTGTTGTTGACGCATTCTGTCATTTTTATAAGTTTGTTGTATTGCTTGAATCTTCGGCTGCACTTTTTTCATCTTTGACATACTCTCATACGACTTATTAGCAACCGGAAACATTGCCAATCTCAACAATGCCGCAAACAACAAAATTGCCCAACCCATATTACCTATAAAATGATATAAAAACTCCAAAATATAGAAAAACGGTTTAGTTAAGAAATAATACCAACCGAAATCAACCGCCAAGTCAAACTTCTCGATTCCATGTTTTTTGGTATATTCATCCAACAAAGCAATCTCTTTTGCTCCCGAATAAAATTTAACACTCGAAGACCCTATTGCCCCCGAAGCAATATTTATCGGCGCACCGGTAAAATCTGTTTGAAAAGCATCTTCACCTGTCTTACCGAAATGAACTTTGTTTTCTGTGTCTTTACCTAACACAAAAGCACTAAACCAATATCTTTCGCCAAATCCGGCCCAACCGCCTTTAGTTGTAAACTCTTTCTTTTCATTAACATCTAACTTATTAGGTGCAAACTCTTTCAAAGAACCATCAACCACACCCAACATCCCCTCATGCACAACTTTTGAGCTGTTGTCATCCGGCTTATAAACTTTACTGATAAGACCGTAAGGATAAACCGTAATATTCTTACCCGATTTATTTTCTATAGTTTGTTCAATAGTAAACATATAATTTTCATCAACCGAAATTTTGCGGGTAAATTTTATTCCGTTGCCGTTGTTCCATTCTAACAATATCGGACTTTCCGGAGTTAATTCGCTCCCCATTGCCTGCCATACTGTATTTGAATCAGGCAACCTTATTCCTTCTGATGACAACCATCCAAACTCTGCATAATAAGGGCTTTGCGTGCCGCTTGGCTGTAAAAGTTCTATTGTTCCGCTATCTTCTTCAAGTGTCTTCTTATATTTTGACAAATTTAAGCTGTCAAATCTCGCACCCTTTAAGCGTAAAGATCCTTCAATTTTAGCATTTTTTATAGCAATACGCTTATCTTTTTGCAAAACGTCTTTTATCTCCAAAATTTCATGTCCTGTCGGAGTATACAAAGCACTATCCGCAACAACTTTCGGCGCATCATTATTCTGTTGCTCAACAACTGCCGGAACTTCATTTTCCACCTTTTGCGGATTACTCGGCCAAATCCAGTTTATCACCAAAACAGCCGCTGCCGACAAGATTATCGCCATATACAAACCTTTGGTCTCTTCTTTCATTGCTATATCAAACTCCTCAAAATCTATAATATAACACTCTGTTTAATATAAAAAAACTTCCCTTGCAAGCCCTTATCATTGCTTATTCTTAAATTTATCACTTGCCGGCACCGGATCATATCCGGCACCTCCCCAAGGATGACAACGTAAAATTCTCTTTACCCCTAACCAACTGCCTTTCCATACTCCGTGAACTTGCAAAGCCTCTATAAAATATTCCGAACAACTCGGTTTATATCTGCATACATTAGGCATCGCCGGAGAAATACAGCTTTGATAAAATCTAATCATTGCAATCATTATCCGCTTTATCATTTTGTGTTTCTCCCACACCTGACAACAGATTATTTATTTCTTCTATCGCATTAATCGCTTTACGATGTAAATATTCAAAATCCAAATCTGCCGTATTATGCCTGCCGATAAAAACATAATTAACGTTTTTAACCCCATATTTGTTCAATACTAAACGAGCCACCGCTCTCAAACGTCTTTTTACCCGATTACGTATATGAGCTTTGCCTAACTTTTTTGTCGCAGTAAATCCCGCAAAACAACAATCTTCCGTTGGATTCTGTTTAGGCGAACAAAAAGCCGCTTGCAATACTATGCCGTTAGTAACGACTTTGTATCCGCGAGCGGCTTCAACAAAATATTTGCGTTTTTTTAATGCAAAAATTTCCATTTTAACTAGCTGTTAGGCCGACAATTTTTTACGACCGTGAGCTCTGCGTGCAGCCAAAACTTTACGACCGCCTGCAGTAGCCATACGAGTACGAAACCCGTGGCGACGAGCTCTAACCAACTTAGAAGGTTGATATGTGCGTTTCATTTTATTTCTCCGGTTAATTAGTTATTATTTAAAGCTCCGAATTACCCATCGGAGTCCTCGGACATCCGTGTTTATAGACTCAAAAATCTACACTGTCAAGCCTTTAAACTCTGTCGTTTAGCTTTTAAGAAAATCGCCACTCCTAATGGAATTGTTAAAACATAAACTATTACCATCAATCCTAAAGTAAGCCAAGGCTGGGTAATTATAAATGAAGCAAACAATGCCACTACCAACATCATCGGCATAATCATATACGACGGAACTTTCATCCGCTTAGTCGAAATAGTCGGGATTCGGCTTACCATTAAAAATGATACCAAACACAATAAAGTCGCACAAAATGCATGAGAGCGCACAATATAACTCACTTCCGGAAAATCAAATGATATCATACAAGGCATCATGGCAATAGCAGCAGCAGCCGGAGCCGGAACTCCCACAAAAAAGTTATGCCAATATTCCGGTTGCGGTTCTTCCTCTAACATTGTATTAAATCTGGCCAAACGCATAGCCTGACCGATAACCATCAACAAACAGAAAAACCACCCGAATTTTGGCAAACTGTTCAACGACCACTGAAACATCAAAATTGCCGGAGCAACACCGAAACTGACAAAATCCGATAATGAATCCAATTCCGCACCAAATTTAGTCGATCCCTTCAAAAATCTGGCGACACGACCATCTAAACCGTCAAACACTGCGGCAATAAAAATATAAATTACCGCTTTCATCCAGTCTTGTTGTATAGAATAACGAATAGAAGTAACTCCGGCACACAATGCCAACATCGTAACAATGTTTGGAGCAATTTTGCGAAACGGCAAACTCTTAAGCCGTTGCCGTGATAATTGCAATTTCTGATTAATTTTTTCCATTATCTTATCACTCCCTCAACAGCTTTAGCATCATCCGCCAAATTAGCGATTATTGTTTCTCCGGCAACCATCGTCTGTCCCAAAACAACTTTTGGGTTAACTCCTTCCGGCAAATAAACATCTAATCTTGAGCCGAATCTAATCATACCGAAACGCTCACCGGCCTTATATTCCTGCCCTATTTGTGCATTACAAACGATTCGCCGAGCCACTAATCCGGCAATTTGCACAAAACAAATCTCTTTACCGCTGGTGGTTTTCATTGCCAACAATTGACGTTCATTATCTTTGCTGGCCTTATCCAGCGTAGCATTAAGAAATTTTCCAGGCACATAAACGGCATTGATGATTTTTCCCTCAGCCGGAGCTCGATTCACATGAACATTAAAAACGCTCATAAAAATACTGACGCGAGTAAATTTCTTTTTACCCATATTTAATTCTTCCGGAGCCTCAACTTTGGCAATCATCTGCACGATTCCATCTGCCGGCGACACAACAACGTTTTCAATATTCGGAGTAACACGTTGCGGATCACGAAAGAAATAATAGCACCAAACCGTCAAAACTAAACCTATCCATCCCAAGGGTTGCCAAATTATTGCCAGTAACGCTGTTACTGCCGCAAAAATTCCGACAAACCGCCATCCTTCATTATGAATATTGGGTAAAAGATAGTCTTTCCAAGATATATTAAAAGTTTTAATCATAATATTTTCCTCATTAAAAGCCCTTTATCTCACCGTGACGCTGTCATCTGCCGTGTCGATAAAAAGCAAAATTAACAATTAACGTTAGCACCAAAGCACATTTTATAGCAAAATACAACCCTAAAAATTTTTACGCATGAATAATCAAAATAAACTTGCATTTATAAAAAATATTATGTATAAGACGAATAAATTTTATGCGCTTGTGGCGGAACTGGTAGACGCTGCAGACTTAAAATCTGTTGGTAGCAATACCGTGCCGGTTCGATTCCGGCCTAGCGCACCAATAAAAAAAGTCACCCTTGTGGTGGCTTTTTTTATTGGTATGATATAC
>CAMOLN010000074.1 GCA_946618745.1 uncultured Alphaproteobacteria bacterium
GCATAACTGTCGGCATTATCGAGCTTAAGGGTTGAACCGGCGCCCAAAGTCAAATCAACAGCTCCCTTGATGTAAGATGCACCTTTACCCTCTCGGGTTGCAGGATTAGCAATAGTCAAAGTGCCACTGTTAACATTGATAGTGCCATCATTGGCATATAAATAAGCATTTTGAGTCAAACCGGAGGTGTTTAACGTTCCGCCGTTCATGGTGAAAGTATCATCTAATGGGTCTGAATCTTTACCAACCCAATGAGTATAGGTTTCGCTATCATACGCCAATCCAGCTGTAGTAGCTGTAGCTGAACCGCTGTCCATTACAATATCGCTTTCAGCATTAGCGGAGCCGACCATTGCGGTTGTTCCCAGCAAAATTGCAGCATTGAATAAGGCACATTTGATTAAAATCTGCCTATACCACCTATTCAGCTGGTTTAGTGCCGTTTTTGAATATTTCATATCTAATTTTCCTATTTTGTTATATAATTACAAACAATAGCCATATTAAAAAAAATATGACCGACGGTAGTAATATATATTATTAAATAAGTAATGTAAGTATAAATTACAACTAATACACATTTTGCAGACAAGATTTTTCATAGCACAACCAGCGACAGAAAACCGATTAAATCTGCACTAAAGTTCGGAATAAAATATATTGCGGTGCTTTGATAGTTATTGATCCAAGAAACTGCGCAATTTGCGTGAACGCGACGGATGTTTTAACTTGCGCAAAGCTTTGGCCTCAATCTGACGAATACGCTCACGGGTAACATTAAACTGCTGACCAACCTCTTCCAAAGTGTGATCAGTGTTCATGCCGATACCGAAACGCATACGCAAAACACGTTCCTCTCGGGGAGTTAAGCTCGACAAGATACGAGTGCAAGTCTTTTTCAGGTTGGAATGAATTGCCGAATCTAAAGGCTGTAAAGCACTCTCGTCAGCAATAAAATCGCCCAAAGACGAATCATCTTCGTCACCGACCGGAGATTCCAAAGAAACAGGCTCTTTGGCAATTTTCATAACCTTGCGAACCTTATCAAGCGGCATGGATAAACGCTTGGCCAACTCTTCCGGCACCGGCTCACGTCCCATTTCCGAGAGCATTTGCCGTGATGTGCGCACCAGTTTGTTGATGGTTTCAATCATGTGAACCGGAATACGAATTGTGCGCGCCTGATCGGCAATCGAACGAGTGATGGCTTGACGTATCCACCAAGTGGCATAAGTAGAGAATTTGTAGCCGCGGCGATATTCAAACTTGTCAACCGCTTTCATCAAGCCGATATTACCTTCTTGAATCAAATCCAAAAATTGCAAACCGCGATTGGTGTATTTTTTGGCGATGGAGATAACCAAACGCAAGTTGGCCTCAATCATTTCTTTTTTAGCACGCTCGGCTTCGCGTTCGCCTTTTTTAATGGTATCAACCATGCGGCGATATTCACTGATCGGCAGACCGCATTCTTTGGCCATACCGGCAACATTGTCACGTAACTCAACAATTTCCGCACCATATTTGGAGACAAATTCCTGCCAATGTTTGTCTTTAATCTTGGAAATTTGCGCTATCCAATCGGGATCAAGCTCTGCAGTTTGATAAGCTTTTAAGAAATCATCACGTTTGATTTTGCAGCTTAAGGCATAACGCAACAATTTGCCTTCAAATCCCATCAAGCGTTTGTTAAGAGAGTTAAGTTGCTCAACCAATTGTTGAACACGGGCGGCATTGAGGTGAATCGAGCTCATCAACTCAACCAAATCTTTTTTAACTTCAAAATACTTCTTCTCAACCGAAGAGGATATTTTTTTGCCGCTAATCAGCGCGGTTAAACGCTGAGATTGAATTTTTTTCAAATCATCATAATAACTGGAAATACGGTTAAGAATTTCTAATACAGGCTCTTTCAAAGCGTCTTCCATGGCGGTTATAGAGGCCGAACTGCGACCGGTGGCATTTTCATCATCGTCCTCTTCCCCGTTGCCTTCACCTTCTTCACCTTCGGCTATTTCATCATCAGCACCGTCATCTTCTTCCGACCCATCGACGGTGTCGTCAAGTTCCATATCGTCACCTAAATCATCGTCAATATCATCCAGATTTTCTTTTTCGGCCAGTTCCTCGGCAACCTTATCAAGATCTTCCGTTGTATCTTCTTCTTCAACCATTTCTATGGCATTGACATCATCACCATACATCATTTCCAAATCAACGATATCGCGCAACTGCATGGTGCCTTCCAACAGCTCATCACGCCAACCGGCAATGGCGTTAATAGTCATCGGACTTTCGCACAGCCCGTCAATCATAACCGTTTTACCGGCTTCAATACGTTTGGCTATGGCAATTTCACCCTCGCGAGAAAGCAATTCCACCGAGCCCATTTCGCGTAAATACATTCTGACCGGATCATCACTGCGACCAAGCTCTTTTTCATCAAAGTTGCCGCTTTCGTCCTCGCCTTCTTCGTATTCGCCTTCGTTATAATTGTCACTTTCGTTACTTTCGGCTTCGGCCTCGGAAACAATACTTATTCCCATATCCGCTATTTCGGTCATAATATCTTCGATATATTCTGAAGTTTCCCGCTCGGACGGCAAAGCTTTATTAAGCTCTTCCATGGTAATAAAACCGCGAACTTTGCCCTTATCCAACAAACGTTTGACCGCACTGCCCAAAGAATCAATTAAAGGCGCATCGCCACCGGTTGCGCCGTCAAACATATCCGCATTATCTATATCCGACATTAATTTTCCTAAAAAAAAATCGATTTTTTACTAAAGTTTAAACTGCTATTCTTTTAATTAAATTTGTGGTAATTGTCAAGCAATAAATTCCGATTCGCGCTAATTATGACCTGTATTAAAACATAAGGCCTTATTCATTATTATTCAAAAGCGAATCGCGCTCTTTTTTAAGGGATTCGTAACGGTTATAATCATCATCGGAGAAATTACCGCTTTCAAGTTTGGCTTTGACTGCTTGAATATCCATCTCCAAGTGTTTCAGTTGAACTTCCAAAATACATTCGTTAAGCTGGGCACGCATTTTGGTTATATCGGGACATTGTTTTTTGATAATGCGGGTATCAACCATTTTATGCCAATCTTTTATCGGGCAATTGTTCAACAAGGATGTTATTTGTTCTTCATCCGTTAATTCATTATCGTGTGAGATATTTAATAACTGTTGATAAAAATCTCGCAAATGCTCGTCTTTGATACTGAAAGACAGCAGTTTTTCCTCCCATTCTTCAATAAGACGGGGATAGCAGATGAAAGCTGAAACCACATATTTGGCAACCAAATCATTTAAATCGGTTTTAGCGGCGGCGGCAAATGAACGCTGCGGAGCTTTGATAAAAGATGATTTACGCTGAAAATTACCTGACGAGGTATTGATACCGGAGGCTAATTCTTCGTAAACTTTATTCTTCATTTCACGAATATAATAAGCTTTGACCGTTTCATCTTTAATTAAGGCGATTTCGGCTTTGATTTCCTTTTCAATCAGAGCTTTTTGTTCAGGGGTGGCGGTATTTTTACCCTCCAAAGTTTTACGCCATAACAAATCTTTAAGCGGAACGGTTGCGGTTACCGTTTTAAGAAATTCGTCTTTGCCTTTGGCTTTAAGAAATTCGTCTGGATCCATCTTATCGGGCAAAAAGGCATATTGTAAAGAATACCCCGGTTTTAGCAAGGGCAGAACCCGATCAACCGAACGGATAGCGGCTCTGATACCGGCGGAATCACCGTCGAAGCAACAAATCGGCTCCGGCACAACTTTCCATGCTTCTTGAATTTGATCCTCGGTTAAAGCCGTTCCTAAAGGGGCTACCGCATAACCGACACCATATTTATCCATGGCGATGACATCCATATAGCCTTCGCAAATTATCAGATTTTTGGCATCATAACCCAAATCGCGAGCATAATTGTAATTATATAAAACACGGCGTTTGTTGAAAACAGGTGTTTCCGGCGAGTTGAGATATTTGGGCTGGCTCTTGTCCATAACCCGCCCGCCGAAAGCTATCACTTTACCGCGTTTGTCAAAAATCGGTATCATTACGCGATTACGGAAAAAATCATGGCTGGCACGTCCGCCCTCGGGAATAGCAATAAGCCCGAGTTCTGCCATTTCTTTTTCAGAAATGCCGCGGGAATTAAGCAAAGCCTTTAATCCGTTGTTATTCGGAGCAAAGCCTAAACGAAAACGAGTGATTATATCATCACCGAAACCGCGGGAATAAAGGTAATTAAGCCCTTCTCTACCCTCGGGAAGGCGGAGGATTTTTTCAAAATATTTGGCAGCCATTTCCATAATATCGTAGGCAGTGGCACGTTTTTCCTGTTGTTCCTTACTTTCTTGAGAAAGACGCGGAACCTGCAGACCTATTTTATGAGCCAACTTTTCCACTGCATCAATAAAACTCAAGCCGTTGGCTTCCATTTCAAATTTGATAATATCGCCGTGGGCACCGCAACCGAAACAATGGTAAAATCCTTTGGCCTCGTTAACGGTAAAAGAAGGAGTTTTTTCGTTGTGAAACGGACAACAAGCCTGATATTCGCGACCTTTGCGGACGAGTTTAACCTTTGCGCTTACCACATCGACAATCGATATTTTGGCGCGCAGCTCGTCACAAAATCGCTGCATATCGGTGTTGGCCATATTAACTCAATAAATTTTTGATAATTCCGTTAGCTTTGCCCATATCTAACTGACCGGCATATTGTGATTTTAAGGCACCCATGATTTTGCCCATATCCTTCATGGAAGCGGCACCGGTTTGTTGAATCAGGTTTTTTATAACCGCGGTTGTTTCCGCTTCGCTCAGTTGTTTGGGCAGAAACCGCTCAATAATAGCAATCTCGGCTTTTTCTTTTTCGGCCAGCTCGGGACGATTGCCGTCGAGGAACATTTTAATCGAATCATTGCGCTGTTTAATCATGCCCTGCATCATTGAGAGAAGCTCGGCATCAGTGGCTTTTTCCTGACCTTTGCCGCGAGCTTCGACGTCTTTTTCTTTTTGACCGGCAATAATCATGCGAATGGCACCGGTGGTTAGGGTATCTTTGCTCAACATAGCATTTTTCAAAGCATTTTGCAAATCATCACGCAACATTTTTATTTCTCCTTAAAATTGATTTTGCCTATTACCATAATGCGGGATGAAAAAAAAATCAAGGCGAATTTAACCATTAAAAATGATTATTTCATATATAAAAAAAACTCCCTCGAGGGGAGCTTTGCATCAAATTGAAAGAAAAAACTCAGCCTTGGGCGCGTCTGTCTTTGCGTTTCTTATTGGAAACGGCCTCTACACGCTCCCGCTGATAAGCCGAAGGGTGATGTTTGACGTGATCATTCGGTTGTTTTTTGCGTTCTTTCGGAGTTTTTCCTTGTTGTTTTCTCTGTGGCATAATAAATAAAAAATTAAGGTTAATAATTAAGTTAATTATAAAAAAAGTGTCGGCAGGATAACGCTTTTATAAGATTTGTCAAGTAAAAAAATATTGACAAAAAAATTATCCATGTTATTAGTGAGGCATTAAGTATTTATTTATTAATTTAATTATTAAAAACCATGAAAAAAATTATTTTAATTTTGACGGTATTTATGATTGCCGCCGTAGCTCCTTCTTGCACGAGAAGGTATGCCGAAAAACAGTCAACGTCTGATGCAGTTGCTTGTTCACAAGGACAGAAAGAACAAAAATCTGATGACACTGTTCTTGCCCAAGAGCCGGAATGGCAAAAATCTAATGACACTGTTCTTTCCCATGAGCCGGAATGGCAAAAATCTAATGACACTGTTCTTTC
>CAMOLN010000075.1 GCA_946618745.1 uncultured Alphaproteobacteria bacterium
AAGATAGTTCATACTTACAAGTATATGTTATTTTCAACCAAACATAATAAAATAAAAAAGAAAGATATTGAAGGCGTTGAAATAAATGAAAATCCGGCTACCGGAAGGTATTATGTTTCAATATTTTCCAACGATAATACCATTACTTTCGGAGCAAAATTAGCGATTAAAGATTTGCGTTGGTTGAAGCGCTTTTTAATTCACGAAATTGTTAAATAATTTGTTATGGAGATCTGAATGAAAAATAAATTAGCACAAAAAATTGAAGAAGACGCATTATTACGCGAAGTTGTTGAAGATGTGAAGAACGAGCAGTTTCAGCAATGGTGGAATAAGTATGGGATATTTGTAATTATCGGAGTAGCTTTGGTTCTGACCATAACCATAAGTTTTGAAAGCATTAAAAACTGGCAAATAAAAAAACATCAGGAGATTTCCGATGCTTATTCAATTGCTTTATCGTTACAAAATCAAGGACGTTTGGATGAGAGTTTGGAAATATATAAAGCTTTAGCGGAAAAGTCTTCCGGTATATATGCTGATATCTCGAAATTACAAATAGCATCAATATACAGCGAACAAGATAAGTTTGATGATGCGATGGTTATTATAGAAAAACTGGCAAAAGACGGAGATTTTCCTCAAATTCGCAATATAGCCACTTTGAAATTAGCGGCCTATAAATTGGATAAAAATGCTCCGGCGGATGAAATCAGTGAACTTCTAAAACCTTTGATAAGTGAGGATATTAACTCTCCGATGGCCCACGAGCTTATGGCAATGTTATATGTTCGTGAACATAACAGAGCTAAAGCTTTGGCCGAATATGAAAAGATTCAATATTCTCTGAATGCTCCGGACAGCATGAAAGCCAGAGCGCAAGATATGATAGGAATTTTGGGCGAATAATTAACTAATAGAGAGAGATGTGATATGAAAAAAATAATTGTAAGTGTTATCGTTGTTTTGGGATTGACCGCTTGTTCCTTTTTCAGCAAAGATCCTTTAAATATTGAAGGGGATAGAATTAGCGTTATTCGCGAGGATAGAAATCTTCAACCGGATTATGCTGTCGGAGAAATGAAAATTCGTTTACCAAAATCTAACCTTAACAGTGAGTGGACACAATCCGGGGGTAATGCATTACATTATGTAGGTCATATCAAAGCTGGGGGAAATTTAGATGAGATATGGAATATTTCTTTCGGTAAAGGATCGTCAAAGCGAGATAAATTAATTACATCACCGGTAGTTGATGGAGAAAATTTGTATACTCTTGATGCCGAGGGAATCGCCAGTGCTTATAATCTTGTGAACGGAGAAAGAATTTGGAAGCGAAGATTAAAACATAAAAACAAAAAGAATCGTGATTCTTCACTGATTGGAGCCGGTTTGGCAGTTTATAATGAAAAAGTTTTTGCTACGACAGGTTTTGGAAAAGTTTTTGCTTTGCAATCAAATACCGGCGAAATTATTTGGGAAAAAGATGTAAAATCACCAATTCGTATTGCTCCTTGTGTGGATGATAATTTGGTAATTGTTCAGACTATGGATAATGCAATCTATGCGCTTAAGCAAGCAGATGGAAATATCTTATGGAAAGATAAAATAGAAACTGAAAATACTACTATGATCGGAGGAGCTGTTCCCGTATATAGTGTAGCAGATGATTTGGTTGTGGCTGCTTTTAATAATGGTCAGTTACAAGCTTTTAAGGCTTCGACAGGAACGCCTCTTTGGTCGGAATGGATTATTTCCGGAGGAACGACGGATTCATTAGCAGAGATTACCTCTGTCAGGGCAAATCCCGTTATTGCTGATGGTTTTGTATATGCAGCAGGTTATAACGGACCTTTAACAGCTATTGATATTCGTACAGGCGTAAAAATTTGGTCAAAAGAAATTGCTATCAGCTCGCAGCCCTGGGTTGCCGGACAGTTTTTGTTTGTTTTAACCAATGACGGAGATTTGGCGGCAATTGAACGGGCAACAGGAAAAATTGTATGGTCAACCATAATACCTTATGCAAAAGCTGATGAAAAAGCTGATGTGTTTGTTTCAGGGCCTATATTAACAAATGATGCTTTGTTGGTTGTTTCATCTAACGGAAAATTATTTTCCGTATCACCTTATAACGGAAGAATTATGGGGGTAGCAGATGTTGAAGAAGGAGTTGAAGCATCACCGTTAATGGTTAAAGAAATATTATTACTTACCACTAATGATGCGGAAATTACTGCTTATAAGTAAGGATAAATAATAGTGTTAAGAGTTTCTATAATAGGCAGAGCTAATGTCGGCAAATCAACTTTATTTAACAGATTAGTCGGCAAGAAAGTTGCTTTGGTTCATGATAAACCGGGGGTAACGCGCGACAGACGCTCACATCCGGCGAAACTTTATGGTTTGCCTTTAGAAGTTATTGATACTGCCGGATTTGAATATACAACCGCCGATACTATTGAAAAACGGATGTGGCAACAAACCCAAAAAGCTATAGATGATGCTGATGTTATTTTATTTTTGATTGATGCTCGTGACGGATTACAGCCTTTTGATGAACATTTGGCAAATTTGGTGCGACAAATGAACAAGCCGGTAATTTTATTGGCAAATAAATGTGAAGGTTCTTTGCAAGAAAATAGTATTTATGATGCTTATAAATTAGGTTTCGGGCAACCGATAGCTTTTTCGGCCGAACATGGAATCGGATTAAATGATTTACACGCAGCTTTAGCTGATTTAGCCAAAGATTTGGGTTGCGATGAAGATGAGCAGGCAAACAATGCAAAAGAAGATGTTTTGTATTTGGCCATTGTGGGAAGACCAAATGTCGGAAAATCAACTTTGGTTAATGCGTTATTGGAAAACGAGCGTATGTTGACCGGACCGGAAGCCGGAATTACTCGCGATGCCATAGCAACAATGTGGTCTTATAAAGGTCGTAAGATTCAATTAACTGATACAGCGGGATTGAGAAAACATGCTAAAATAAGCGAAGATTTGGAAAAAATGTCGGCGGCATCAACCAGAAATGCGGTAAATATGGCGAATGTGGTTGTTTTAGTTTTAGATGCAGACGGCATTCTCGACAAACAAGATTTAACTATTGCCCGACAGGTATTAGACGAAGGGCGTGCTTTAGTTATTGCAGTTAATAAATGGGATATTGCCAATAAAGTTGAGGTGTTGCAAAGGCTTAATGATAAATTGCAAACTTCTTTGACTCAGGCAACAAACGTTCCAACAGTTACTATTTCAGCGTTAAAAAAAGAAAATTTACATAAATTAATGCAGGCGGTATTTAAGATTTATGACAGGTGGAATACTCGTATTCCGACAGCACCGCTCAATCAATGGTTTGCCGATGTGCAGAGTGAGAATCCGCCGCCTTTAGGAAAAAATAAACGAAGAATAAAGTTACGCTATATAACTCAAGCAAGGAATCGCCCTCCTTCATTTGTTATATTTTCAAGCAATCCGGAGGGTTTGCCCGAATCGTATTTGCGCTATTTGACTAACTCTTTACGAGATACTTTTAATTTGGGAGGAATCCCATTGAGGATTAGTGTGCGCAAAACCGGAAATCCTTATGCCGATAAAAAATAGTTTTTTATAGGTAATTTTGGAATAACGTTTAGTATATCGTTAAGTAATTACAAAATTTGGCTGTTTTTTTATTAATAATCTACGAAAAATCCCCGAAGCCAACAGCAACGGGGAATTTTCGTAGTCTTTTAATTTTTACAACCCTAGCACTTTTCGGGTTGTCGGGTTTGCTCCGGTTAAGAGCTTTGTTTTCATCTCTGTGGATGGGGAGATATATTTGCCTTGCGGGGTATACATCTTTTCTACAGAAATTTTTTCGTAGCTCTTAACGGGCATTTCTAGAATTTCTTCAAGAGAGATGTCGCCCTGATAGAGTGCGGCCAATACCCAGGCGTATTGCTCGACGTGGGTCGCGCTGTTGCCGGTATACTGGCGGACTCCACCTTTTTTGGTGTAAACCTTGGTGAAGTCCTCGGGTTCGATTTTTTGACCATTTTGCAATTTGTGGCAAATGGTCGATTTTTCAAACCCGGCAAGGCCGTTCCAAAGGCCATAGCGGATGATGGCTGCCAGCTGGTTGTCGTTGAGCTCCCGACCCTTGACAAACTGAAATATTTCTCTCCAGTCGCGGTAACTGTCGGAATTGCCAAACACCTCTTTTCTTTCCTCAAGGCTTCCTTTGAAGCCATAATCTGGGAACTTCTGGTAGTCGGCATACTTGACATTCAATCCCTCAGAGAGGTAAGTGTCTAAGATAATCCATCCGTCGGCATTTTCATACCGTTCCGGCGTCACTACATACTCCGGTTCGGACTCCTTGCCACTGCAGTTGCGGCAGAGGAAGAATATGATAGCGGCGATTGCCAACAAAGAGAGAAGCCACCACCAGGGGAACTTGCGCTCCTTGTACTCATTGCGCTCCTTGTTAGGTTGACGCTTCGGCCACTTAATTTTGCTCAATAACCAGATGAGCAAGGCCAATCCGGCGGCACCAAGGAGCCACCATTTGACAGACCAAATAGATATGGCCAGCCAGACGATTCCCTTCCAAACTAGCGGCAATAGCCACTCCATAAGGAAAATCAGACCGGCAATCCCGACAATGGCGGCAGTGATGAGAGCCGCCACCAAAAGCTTGTTGAGGTTTATTCTAAAGGTGACCTCATAAACACCTTTTTTAATTTTTTGAGCCTTCATAATAAAAAAATTTTTAATATTCTTAATGATACTGATGTATCACATTTTTACCACCCTGTAAAGATATTTTTTAAAAATTTGACAAAAGTATTGCAAATATGCCAAAAATATAGTATATAGAGTATGAAAAAAATTAAAAAATAATATTATGAAGAAATTTATTTTTATCTTAGCAGCTGTTTTTGTGCTTATCACAAGCGGCTGCAGCAATCGATTCCGCGCAGAAAAAATGATTAATGATATTTTCACTTGTGTAGCCTGGGTAGAGGGGGACGATGGTGAAAATGTTTACTGGTGCGGAGCCAGGTGGACAGGGCCTTACGGAGTCACTGTTGACGAGCAAGGACTTTTGTTTCACCGAGGAGACAAGGTGAGCAAAAAACGCGCTAAAAAGCTTGCTTGCGAACACTTGGAAAAACAAGTATTTCCTTTTCTTGGCCATGTTGAACGACGGCTCAGTGATAAGGAAATCATTGCAGTTTGCCTCTTTATCTATAATGTGGGTGGAGAACAATTCTCCGGCCACAAAATTGATGGGAGTGTAGCTCGCGACAAATGTGGGCGAGTCGTTCCGCCCAGCCAATTTCTCCAAGCGATTAATCGCGGAGATAGGCCGGAAAAGGTGGTAAACTACATGACCGGATTTCGCAAATCCGGTGGATGTAGAGCCAATGGGTTGTTAAAAAGGCACTGGGTGACCGGCGCCATTTATTTGGGAGAAATCTCAGTAAATGACGTTAAAAAGTGTCGGCCAAAGTCTTTTTACGACACCAAAAACTTTGGTAATTACTACTGGCTTGACGGCCACCGAAACATTATCTGCGAGGGTGGCTATTACAAGCTCAGATACGATAAAACCACTAAAAAAGCCTTTAAGGCAATGAATTTTGCTAAAAGCAATCAGAGATCAGTGAATTCTATCGTATAACAGAAATTTAAGGAGTTTCTCTAACAAAAAGAGGAACTCCTTTAGCTTTTTAGAGTATTGTTTCATTTATCAGAATTGACTTGGAAAGTTACCGAGCATTTTGTGATTGAGAAAAGAGAAAAAGTGGCTTTTGCCGATAATGA